>JAFCZZ010000048.1:0-2363 GCA_019314085.1 Deltaproteobacteria bacterium
TCAATGCTATCAAGGACTTCCTGGGTGCGGTATTCAAAGGTGACTGGGAAGGGGCGTGGACATCACTGAAAGAGATAGCGGTGAATGCGCTTAAGTACATCAGGGATGAAACGTTGCTTATATGGGATTCTCTTCCCATTCCAGAGGCAACGAAGACAAAGATAGAGAATGTCTTGACATCTATCAAGGATGGAGCGGTCGGAGTCTTCACATGGATCTATGAGCGTGGGAAGGAAGCGTGGGAAGGAATCAAAGCGTCAGTCGAAGAAAACGGCGCGGGGGTCATTGAGGCGTGGGATAGTCTGAAAGAGGCCGGGGCGACTCTATGGAATGCACTCAAGAAGGTGTTTGATAGCATTGCGGGGATATTCGGTAGCACTGGAGAGTCATCGGTTTCGTTCAAGGACATTGTGAAGGGAGCCTTTGACATCATCCTCACCGTGGTTACGACTGTCTTAGGTGGAATTGCTGATTTAATGAATATCTTCGCCGCTGCGTTGCGCGGGGATTGGTCGCAAGTCTGGACAGAATTCAAGAACTTCCTATCCGGTATCTGGGATGGGATTGTCAAGATCCTTGACATCATCGGGCTCAAGGATGCAATCATCGCTGGCTGGGAAGCGTTGAAGCTAAAGACGACTGAGATCTGGCAAGGTATCAAGGATTCTCTTTCGGGCGTGTGGAGTGGCATCGTCAGTTGGTTTGATGATGCCCTACAAGACCTCATCGATACTGTCACCGGCTGGATGCCGGGGTGGTTGCAGACTTGGCTTGGCGTTGGTGAGGATGCGGGCACAAAAGCAGCGGAGGGGCTTGATAATAGCAATAGCACGGTCAAGCAAGCTGCAACCGACCTCAAGGACACGATGGTCGAAGCGGCTACTCCCTCGGACAAGGAAGCGCAGGATATCGGTCACAAGCTAGCTGCGGGTACGGTCGTTGGCTGGACTGACAGTCAGAGTATGGCGGTGATCAATGCGGGGGCAACGAAACTCACCGATGCGCAAATCAAGGCCCTTAACGAGGCAGCGGGTGCTCACTCACCGGCAGAGAAGTTCATGCCAGTCGGAGAAGCTGAGACGGAGGGCGTGGTTGTCGGCATGCTCAATGCTGCCAATCTGCTCATCGAGACCGGCAAGAAGATGATCGAAGACACGACTGCTCCGATGAAGGAAACGGCACAGGAAGAGGGAGAGGAGACAGGCACTGTATATACAGATAGTACTGCGGGTGCAATAGAAAAAGGTGCAGGATCTGTTGCTGATGCTACTGATGAAGTTATCACAATATTAGAGGATGGAACGGATAAGCTAGAGGAAACCCTCGCTAGTCTTGAAGCGGAACTAGCTAAAACAGAGAAAGGATCTTATGCCTATGCGAAAGCACTAGAGAAGCTCATTAAGTTCCATGAGGATCTTATTGCGGCTGCGGAGTATCTTGAGGATCAAGGGATAGCTGTAAGCGATAGCCTGCTTGCACTTATCGCGGCCACTATAGAATACGCCGATAGACAAAGAGAAGCTACAGATGCAGTTAAGAGCGCACTTAGCCCGATGGGGGAATTGAGGAAGAAGTACAATGAGCTTGTAACCGCAATGGGTAATATGAGAGAAGGTTCACTTGCGCATGCCGGAGCATTGAAGGAATTGCAGTCTCAGTACGACTCGTTGATGGACACGATAGACTTCCTGCAAGCTCATAATGAGAAGGTGGATAAGAGCATCTGGGATCAGATAGCGGCGCTTGAAAAACAGGGTGTGATAACGCGAGATACCGCTATTGAGATGAAGCGCTTAGCTGAGGAAGAGGAAGCAGCTGAGAAAGCTACGCGTGAGCTGGAAGATGCGCAAGAGGAAGCGGCGAGAGCCGCTGAGGAGCACCGCGACTCGATCAAAGATCTCGCTAAGTCGCTCTTGCAATTGGCGCGAGATGCAGTCAAAGATGTGATTGACGGATTCAGGAAGATGCGAGAAGCCGCCGAAGATCATGTGCAGGCAATGGCGGACATCGAAACAGATTATATTCAAGACAGCGAGGATGTAGAGCAAGATCACACTGACAATCTGGAGACAGCGCAACAACGGCATACACGTAAAGTAGAGGATATAGAGCGCAGATATCGCCGCAAGCTAAGAGACCTCGTTGATGATGATGGAACGCGTCGGGCAAAGATTGAGCAAGACTATCACGATGACATGGAAGATGAGGCTGTCTCTTACGCTCGCACGCGAACGGATATTGAGCAGACGTATACGGACGATATGACGCAAGCGGAGAAGGATCGCGAGCAAGCTCTTGCTGATGAGAAAGCCGCGTATGAAGAGAACAAGATTACTATCCCTCAGATTGTCGGGGATATGATG
>JAFCZZ010000048.1:2399-10982 GCA_019314085.1 Deltaproteobacteria bacterium
AGTACTGCTACTGCAGCGGCAAAGGGAGCAGCAAAGGCAGCAGCAGCGGGTGGTACAGCGGCGGGTGCTGGGGCGGCAACGGGTGGGCTCGCTGCGTTGGCGGCAAATCCATTATTACTGCCGGCTGCCGTCATCGCGGGGGCAGCGATAGGCCCCCCGGAAGCGGCAAGAGCTTTGGATAAGGCCGCTAAGCCTCTGTTGGAACCTATCCTTAAACCGTTAGCAGGCATAGTAAAAACTGTGGCTACCCCCATTATTGAAGGAGCTAAATGGCTTGTCGGTGGGATTGGGAATCTTCTTGGATTCCAAGAAGGTGCAGTCTTCAATCAGCCGACAATTCTACCCGCGCATACGGTAGCGGAAGCCGGATACACCGAAGCCTATTTGCCTCTAAGTCCGGACGTATTCGGCAAGATCGGTCAAGGGATTGTCAGCGCGTTGACTCCCGCTCAACCGCTTGCGGCGGAGGGATCTATTCAGGTGGATATGAGGGGATTATACGACGGCGCGACGATCAACGTGCGTGATGATCAGGACATCAAGCAGATTGCCCGTGAGACGTATACGCTATACAGGGACAGGATGCGGGCGCAAGGGAGGCACGTATGATTGTGCACAGCTTCACTCTAGCCGGACAGGCTGACACCGATCTCGGTGTAGAACTGCAGGCGGGATATGATGAGCCGGTACTCCCTAACACGCGGGATAGAACAGTGGAGATACCAGGGAGGGCTGGGGAGACCTTCTTTGGTGCAGATCTTGAGGCAAGGCAGATCAATCTTCCGCTGGCCGTGATAGGGACAGCAACGCCGACAGCCTTGCAGGGGATTGTGAGGGCCTTCGCCGCTGTCTTGCTTGATGGAGACGGTGTGCCACAAGAGGTATCGCTGGTCTTCGCAAAAGAGCCCAGCAAGACATACACGGTGAGATATTCGGGGAATATGAGCCTTTCACGCTTGATCGGAAGCAGCAAGGGTATATTCACGCTGCCTCTAGTCGCGGCTGACCCCTTCGCCTACGGCGCAGAGGAGAGTCACAGCATGACAGTGACGACCTCCCCGCAGTCGATGACGATCACGAATAGCGGGGCACAGAGTACGCCGTGCGTAATCACGGTAACGAACAACGGATCTGCGACGATAAACGGATTTACGATCTCAAGGACGGGGGTGTAGTATGGCGAGCAGCTTAACGACAACAAAGGCGAATTCGATACTGACAGCGGAGCTGAAAACAACGACACGATACGCGGCGCTATTCACGGCTGATCCTACTGATTCTGGCAGCGTGGCGAACGAGGTGTCGGGCGGATCATACGCGAGGCAGGCGATAACGTGCGGGGATGATCCGGCGAGCCGTGAGATCTCGAATACGGCGGAGGTAGCTTTCCCTGTCGCAACGACGAACTGGGGAACGATAACCCACCTCGGTGTCTGTCAGGGATCGACAGGCAGTGTAGCTGATATGGACTGGCACGGCGCACTAACAACGCCAAAGCCAATTGACTCTAGCGACCGGCTAGTGTTCGCGGTCGGCTCGATCACGGTCAAGTTTGCGGCGGCGGCATGATCAAGTACGCAGAGTGTGAGATAGAGGTCGGCACTGGGTGCTCAGTTCAGCCGACGCGCGTTCGTGAGGCAAAGGTAGACATCGTGGCTCAAGGGATGGCTGGGATCGAGGCGGCTAAGGGTGAGATCGTCATTACTGGTAGCACGATGGAAGAGGTCATGAAACAAGTTGAGAAGCTAATCGCGGAGGGGAAACTTGTTCGGAAGGAATAGGTTTGGGACAACTAGATTCGGGAACTCGGGTGAGGTGACCGTTGCAATATATGCGGCGGTGGCTATCGAGGCAGCGGCGTCCGTCACCGGGACAGCGTCGTACATCACGCACGGGGGAGTAACGATCTCCGCTCAGTCACTCCTTGAGGCAACGGCAAACTACATCACACATGGTGACGTAACTATCATCGCGGCGGGAGAGCTGTCTCTTATCCCTGTGCGGGTAAGGGCAGGCTCGGTCGATATCATCGCAGTAGCGGCGCTCTCGTTAGACGCGGTAAGGCAGCGGCTAGGGGAAGTGACGATCGAGGCGGCGGCATCGGTGGCGGCGGACGCGGTCGTATATCTGATCGAGCAGCTTGTCTATTCCGGTGATTTAGGAGCGGGCGATGTGCTGGAGATTGACACGGACAAGATGACAGTCAAGCTGAATGGGTCAGATGTGCGATACGACATCACGGGGACGTTCTTCAAGCTGTTATCTGGCGGCAATGAGGTTGAGTATACAGATTCGGAAGCATCGCGGACGGTGGGAGTGAAAGTAGAACACTCCCCGCGCGATATGTAGGGGGTTGACATGACATTAGGGAGACCGGCGAACGAAGTACAAAGCACACTCTCTACGGCCTTTGTGCGGGGGACGGACACAGACATTGTGCTGGCATCCGGTGGCGGGACGAACTTCCCGTTGACACCTCAAGTGGTGAGGCTGACGAACGGGGATCACTGGTGTCTATTGGTCTACAGCTCGAAATCCGGGGACACACTGACAATGGCAAGCGCCACTGACTATGCTCTCGCGCAGAACGTGAGTTTAGGAGATGATTCGTATACGTGGGCGATTGGTAGCACGGTTGAGCTTGTTATGGCCGCTGATCATCTTGATGAAATCAGAGACGATATTGACTATGCAATTAGTCCCATGGTCGTCACCGGCGGAGCTATTTCGGAGGGCACAAACGCAGGTACATACAAGGTAGCGGCGCTTACCGCCTTGCTCAGGACGACTGACAGTGAGACTGGGCCGCTGGCTTATGTCACACTTGCGGAACAAGACAACCAAGCGATCACGGCGGCGGACACGACCTATTTCGTTGTCCTGAGCTACAACAGTGGAAGCCCGACCATTTCTCTCTCAACAACGAATCCCTATGCAGCGGACAAGCGAAACATCCCTATCGGCAAAGTGCTGAAGGATAGCGGAGATGTCGTCCACTTTATGAGCGGAGGGTATAACCTCCAGGACGGGGCAAGGAAGCTACACGAAAGAGCAATGACGCTTAGGACGTTAGAGTTGAACGGCGGCGCAACGATTGCGTATTCAGGGACAAACAACTTTACGATGACCGAGGGTATCGCTTTCGGTGGAATTAACAAGTTCGTCTTGCCCTCGTATAACTCTGCGACAACTACATTCAGGCCTATCTATACAGGATTCGTAGAGGGCAACGAGCTTTCGGGAACTGACATTGCATTTGTCGATGGCGGCGCGGGGAAAGATACGATAACGCGAACAGCTGCCGATTTTATCGCCAACGGCTACGTAGCGGGAGACATACTAACGGTTGCGGGATCAGCCTCCAACGACGGCGATTATCCAATTGTTTCAGTTGCGGCGGGGACGATTAATGTAGCTACGGGAAGCTTAACAGGAGAGGGCGCGGGGGCTTCGGTTACCCTCACTGTTGCCAAGAAGAAAATAGACTTTGCACACTACGACAATGCAGGGACGCTTGCGGACGTGGGGACAGCTAAATTCGGGTGCCATTGGATCTACCGGCATATCGGCGACGGCGATGTGTATGTCAGATACGGGACCATCAGCGGATCGCTGGCGGAGTGCGAGGCGGCACTAGAGCCGACCAAGCCAGATCACCTAACTGATTTCGGTGTCTTGATTGGCAAGATCATCGCACCACAAGCAGGCGGTAGCTTCGCGGCAATCCAGCAAGTATCAGAGACGTTCTTCACCGGAACGGCGGTCTCAGATCACAACCAATTGGGAAACCTGCAGGGCGGGGCGCTAGACGAGTACTACCACCTTACATCTGCTGAACACGCGAAGGCAGCCCAAGCCGTCGCAGCAGACGGATCGGTGCCCCTTACGGATGACTGGGATGTGGGCGGCCACTCTCTTAACAATGTGTTATCGCTCGGCTTCAGTGATGGCGCAGATGTAGTAACCGGAACTGTAGCCGATACCACAATCTATGTAGATTATACAAATGGCAATGATACGACTGGTGATGGCTCTTCCGGTAGCCCTTATAAAACCATAGAGAAAGCGATTGATGTATTAAGGGATTTATCTAAACATGTAGTTGCTATTGCTGTCAGCGGAGGTAGTGTGCTAGCCTCCACGCTTACGTTTGCTGGTAAATTAAACATCAATTCAATTGTCCTCAAGGCTATGAACACTAGCGATGAAGAGCTTTACACATATGGCACGGCTGGGGCAGGATCTTCAACAACAATTACTCTCGCCGGGGGGACATCATGGGCAACTGATTTTTGGAAGGATGCCTATATCTTTATTTGGCACGGAACGGGTGTGGGCCAGATTCGGCAGATTACGGCCAGCACAAACGCTGATCCTTGTGTATGCACCGTGGCTGCATGGGACACGAATCCAGATAATACATCGGACTATACGATAGTAGGTGAAACAATCGACTGTGGGGCAAACGGTGAGGGATTGGCTGGGCTTCCCGCAAACCTAAGTATTTATGGGTTCCGGTGGATTAATGCTACATCTGTGGCGATCACAACTTATCCCGACAGCGGGAAAAACACCCAGAGATTTGGTCTCTCGATCAACCAGAATCTGTTTGATACGGGGTCTGGGGGTTTGAGAATTGCTGGGTTTGAGCTTAGCGGCGCGCGTAATTTATTCCGAGTATCAAGTGGTTCTGGAATTGAAGTCCGTGAAAACGCATTGGTCAATGCGCCACAGAATTGTTACATCTCAGCATCAGCCGGGAGTTATACAGGGCTATATGTATTCCGAAATTCATTTGTCCGGCTGTATTCCGGGGCAACGGCCTCAACCTTTATTGGTTTCAATGAGGGAATTAAAGCTCAATATGGGTCTTATGTTGAAGGTGGTTCATCGAGTGTATTCACAAACTGCACTACTGATTACACTCCAACAGCTTCTGGAACACCTGATTATTCTGTGGTTGCATAAGGAGGTATTATGTGGGTATTGGTTTATAGCAAAGACTATGGGGGCCACAAAGCAGGAGGATTACACCTAATAGGGCACGGGGTATTTCATCCGACAAACCACAAGATGGAGATTTTAGAATACCACGAGATACCCGATCAGGATGTTTCGCATCTCTATCAAGGCGATCCATCAGAGCTCGTTGGTACGCTGGATGATCTCAAGCAGTACGCGCTAGAGGAGAGGACCGCCCTGATTGACCGCGACACCGGCAAGGCGATCGATGAAGCTGTCCACACCTTCGCCGGGCTGGAAGAACAAATCGGTATCCTGCGAGCGGATTTAGCGGCATTGCATGTGCAGCTTGGATCTGAGCCCACAGAGGACTTTGTGCGGCTGAATGACATCGCCACAGAGAAGATCTTGGAAGGGCAGAAGAAGAAGGAGGCGCTAGATGAAAGTAGTGGATCTATCGAAAGCGCAGCGGAGTAAGAAGCGGAAGAGTGATGTAAATAAGGCCCTTACAGCGATGAAAGCCAAGGGGAAGAAAACTGATATGACGCTCGATGAAATGCGAGTGGCGATACTAGGGTTGATGGAGAAGAAATGACCTATTCTGGAACTTTGGCACCAGGTGAGTCGGTGATAATAGACTCAGACGTAATGACCGCCACTAAGGGCGGCGTGAACGTCGTCAAGTACGTTGATGCTTTCATCGCCCTAGAGCCGGGCGGGAACGAGCTCGCGTATACGGACAGCGAATCCGCGCGGACCGTGGAAATCAGAGTCACGCACACACCGAGGGATCTATGAGCAAAGTAATCATATATGACTCAGATCTGAACAAAGTCGCATATCTGCCCGATGCGTTCGACATCGCGTATGAGCTACGCGCGAACGAGGTCGGGATGGCATCCTTTTCAGTGGCGGTGGATGATGCGCACGTGTCGGAGATTGCCCAGCGGCGCTATGCGGAGATCTACGATGACGACCGCAGGATCGACCTGTTTAGAATCGTCCGGCTAACCAAGACCGGGCATACCCTCAAGGTGGAATGCGAGCACGTGTTAGCGACACTGGCAGATATAGAGCTTGATGACACCCTCTATGGATCGGCGGGGACCGCCACGGCTATCGGCGAGGTGCTGGCAGAGCAGACCGTTACCCACTGGCAACTGGGAACGAGTGACTTCGATGAGCAATTTCTGTATGAGTGGCCCCGCGGGACGTCCTTGTTGAAAGCGCTGCTTGACATTCCTAAGCGATTCCAGTCCGGCTACTTCTGGACCTTCGATACGTCTTCGCATCCTTGGACGATCAACCTCGTGACGCCTCCGACCGTCGTTCGGGCATACATCGATTATGGGCGCAACATGCAGTCGATTGAGCGTGAGGCGGATGTAACAGACCTCGTTACCAAGCTCTATCCGCACGGCGCGAAGGCGGGAACTGACCAGATCGGGATTACCTCAGTGGAGCCGTCTGGGTATGCGTACATCACCGACTACTCGTATACGACGGACGTGATAACGCGCCATTGGACCAACCAGAACTATGTGACCGAGCAAGAGCTATATGACGCGGCCACAGAGCTACTCGCGCGGCAAGCACAGCCGAAGTATACCTACCGCGTGAGTGCGGCGGACCTGTACAAGATCACCGGCGAGTCGATCGACAAGTTCGCGATTGGCGTATTGGTCAAGGTGTCGAATCCTGAGCTTGACATAGATTCAGACGTGCGGGTGATGTCAATTACGAAGAGCGACCTCACCGGCAAGCCGGGCGATATTCGGCTCGAGCTTGCGAACAAGGGCGAAGAGTTCGACTTCACCGAGAAAGTGAACGTGAATGACTTGTCGGGGATTGACATCAACGACATTCCCGGCGGGACACCGGGGGCGCTTCCAACCGCTTTAACCGGGACGGGATTGACGATCACCACTGACTACCTTGGCTATCATGTAGGATCGGACTGGAAGACGTATATGGATATTGCGGGACGGCTGTGGGCGGACAACGGGACGCAGTGGCTGCACTGGGACCCGGCGGCGACACCTGCGCTATCCATCAAGGGTTCGGTGACCATCACCGGCGGCACTGGAGTTGAGAAACTTGATGACGCAGGAGACTTGGCACTACTTAATGTGGTGGGGACTGCGCAGATCAGTGACCTAGCGGTGACAGATGCAAAGATAGACACACTTTCTGTGGATAAACTGACCAGCGGAACTTTGACCGGCCAGTATATCAAGGTCTTATCGGGCGGATATATCGCGCAGAATAAGACAGGATATTCAGACACTACGGCTGGGTTCTACCTTGGAGCGGGCGGAGTGAATGCGCTATTCAATATAGGGGATGCGACCAGATGGTTAAAGTGGACGGGAACATATTTGCAAATGAAGGCGGGGGTTGACACGTCCGTTGATGAGGCGTTCTCGAAAGTGACAGCAGCATCATTGTATATAGATGGCAGCGTGATCTTTAATGCGGACGGTAGCTATCACAACATCACCGGGATCTCAGACCTACGCGGGCCAGTGTGGTCGACATCACGGTTTGGGCAATTGACATTCCCGACAAGTAGCACAACGGCGCTTATCTTGGAGCACTGGTCAAGCGGGGATAGCATATCTCTTAACAGTTATGATGGAACAGAGTACGGAATCCGGCTGTATGCTCCGAATGGGCAGATAAGATTGATTGCCAAAGACGCAGGCTCGACTGCACTAGCCTTCGAGAACTGGACGTATACAGGAAATGTATCAAACTATTCCAATACAGGCTATATAACGGTGCGGATTGGCGGCGTAGTTCGTCACATACGACTATTCTCTACATTGGGGTAAGGGGGATCATATGAGAACGATTCGATTCATGGAGCTGGAAGATAAAACCAAGCAAAATGGAGCCTGTCAGATAGCGCGATTGATCAACGGGTTGAAAGAGTTGTCCCATGCAGAACAAGAAAGACTTGACCAGCAAGAACGTATACGCGTTATTGATCGTCAAGGTTACGCTACCTGTCTCAGAGATCTATTGGGTATAAAAGCTGATGAGGATGCTATTATCGCTGGCTTATCGGAAGACGGTTTGGAGGTGACTTTTGAAGATCCATCTGAATGACACCGAAGCGGCACAGGTGATGGCCACGTTCTACGCCACAAGGCAACTTGAGATGCAGATGCGCGAGCTGAATATAATGCACGCGCGACACTTAGCGCGGCAAGCGGAGATCGAGAAGGCGATTCGGGCACGGCTGAAGAAGCTACCCAAGGCCCCGATCACGGCGTGGCAATTTAACCTCGACCCGGTCACCTTCACAGGCGACGTGGATGTACCGGACGATAAAAAGGAAGAGAAGGATGGGTAAGAATGGATCTAAAGACAGTTGGGGATTTTATAGGCTCAGTCGGGTTTCCGGCATTCGTAGCAATCTTTGTGCTGATTCGACTCGAGCCAGCGATTACAAGATTGAGACAGTCAATCACGTCGTTGATGGTCGTGACTGCAAAGAGCAATGGCATGAAAGGCGAGGATGTCGCTGAGATTGTACGGCTAGTTGCAGATAGGAGTCACAGGCGGCGGATCGAGGATCAAGTTGACGGGGTTGACATGAAGGACAAGAAAGACTAG
>JAFCZZ010000049.1 GCA_019314085.1 Deltaproteobacteria bacterium
ATGCACGGTTATGCGCAACGTTGTGCAACCTTTTGCGTTTTATCAAAGGTCGTTTTTTTGGTCAAAATTCTTTAATTTTAGGGCTTTTATTTTTCTACTTTTATGCCACTAAGAACGAGTTTTTTTATAGTTTGAGGTAATATCTTATTGGGTATTCTCATGGTTAGAGAAAAGGAAACGTACCTGGATGAGGAAGGGGAGCTGACTTACGATCCGAGGGATGCCCCTGCTCCTCTAAAGAAGCTCAACGTCAAAGCACTCAGGAAGGAATGCGAGTTCTGGAGGAAGCTGTGGGAGTGGATGCCTTACAACGTCAAGTACTGGACGGGGAAGATAGGTCACCAGGTCGGAGCTGTACGCAGGGACTATCACAGGTGGCTCGGCGTTCTGCTCGGCACTGAGTTCGAGCTGAAGAGCATGGAGATTGGCGTGTACGAGCTGGTCTACGATCACAACAAGCGCAGGTACTACTGGGAGCGGAAGATCGTCAAGGTTCCTGTCGGCAGTCTGTTGACCTACGAGTTCATAGCGGACAGGAAGCCTGAGCTCACCGAGGAGGAGAAGGCCAAGGCGGAGAAGAGGGCTATTGACATGTCCGCTGAGGAAGCGACCGTTTACGAGGAAGGGGAGGGGGAGAGTTAGCATAGTAATAGGTATTACGTATGTGATTTCTCAAATCCCGAAAAATCGCTCATAGGCCTCAGAACAGGGTAGGTTTTTATATTATTATTATTATTAGTATTAGTAATAGGTTATATGCGACACTTTATATATAATGAACAATAGAGATCTCACACGGTGATAAACCGATGGTAATGAAGACTGCCGAAGAGGCAAGAAAGAACTTAGAGGATGCAGTGCCTTACATCCCGGATCGGTACGAATCCGGGATAAGGAAAGCGGACTGGAAGACACCCGCGGCGAGTGACGAGGCGGAGAACAACTTTAAGACGGTGATGACGCAGGTCATTGCGGAGAAGAAGAGACAGAAGGCGATCCAGAGGATCGATAACACCGACTGGCAGAATGATGCTATCGAGAAAGGAAAGCCGATCATCGGAGAGAGGATCAGGGCTGCAATACCCAAGCAGAGTGCGGCGTGGGCGCCGATCTACGAGGGAGTCCAGAGGGCTGTTGAAGCGCTGCCGCGGAGAACCGTGGACTGGAGAGAGAACATCAACAAGAGACTCGTACCTGTCGTGGAGCAGTGGAAGAAGGGAGCTGGAAAGCTATAGTCGAAACTTTTAGAAAAAGTTTCATCAAAAGTTGGAGATGAGCGAAAATGGTACAGATAGGCAAGCTCAGAAAGATATTGGACGCCAACACGGAGTACGAGCAGGAAGTCAATCGTTCCTATGTGATCAGAAAGATAGGGACGGACGACACGGCTGTGCAGCAGCTGTTCATAGACGGCAAGGCGCTGACGAAGGCAGTGAGCACTGTCAATCCGTTGAGGCGAACCGACTCGAACAGGTGGGGGCCGCTTGACTTGGGAGATCTCTTCCTGGTCATTCCACCCAAATTCAAGTTCGAGATCAAGGGAACGAGCGGTAAGCTGACGGTCGTCGACGGTGAAGTCCACATCTACGAGCCTGGCGAGGCCGTCGAGACTGACCTGATGGATCGCTTTGCGGCTCAGCACAACCTCTACAGGACGTTCGATACATTCAGCTACTCTCACGGCACAGATGAGAAGTGGCTCGATGATCAAGAGGTCACGATCGCGTCGATCACGCCTCCCTCGAATGAAAGATACACGTTCGACGGCATCGTAGGGGTGAAGTTCACAGAGGTCACCCTGGCGGACGGCACCGCAGGGATCAGGATGCTGCTGGACGGCAGGCCTCTTGACATCCTGGGAACCGGAGTCGGACGCAAGGGCATCGACGCTATGGCGATGCCGTGGCCGCCGACTGACGCCGATCAGGAAGAGACGATAACGCTCGAAGGAACTCCCATTGTCGTTGAGCCCGACCACACGCTTGAGGTAACGGCTGTGAACACAAGCGGCGCGGACATAACGCCTGGCGCTGGAGCGTCGGTGGGCATCGATCTCGTATTAGGCTACAGAAAGGAGAGGGTGGCTTAAATGGCTGAGGTCAAGTGGTGGAAGACGTTATCGATAGGCGAAGGTGAAGACGAGTACGTTCCTACGGAGGACGTGCTGATTAACGTCGTGATGGCGACAGAGAGGTCTTCACAGAACCTCGCTAACGTCTTTGCTGAGATCACCCACGAGGGATACGATCTCACGCTGGGGCCGATCCCGTGTGCAGTTATCGGATCAGATCAGGAGACAGCGCTCAGGGTCGAGAAGATTTTGCATAGAGGTAACTCATTCCACGTTAAGATCGTGAACAACCTGACTGTCGACGTGACCGTGGACATCACGCTTGAATGCCTCGCACCGTGAGGAGAGTAGAAGATGATTCGCAGAGATAAGATTGCACACAGAGCTATTGATACGAATCGACTTGAAGACGAAGCGATGACACTGCCAAAAGTAGCGGTCAAGGCCGTTGCCGTGACGGTTCCAGCTGGTGCAACGTCAGGCTCATCGGCTGCAGATTCCGAGCTGGCTGGCGGAGGGATCGTAGGATACTATCCGACTGGCAATCAGGATCAATTCGTTGATTCTGTTGTGCTGAATCCCGACGGCTCTGTGACGATAACGCTCGCAGCTGCAGCGACAGCGGACAACACCTTCAACGTCGTCGTTCTTAAACCCTGAGGGGCAACATGGCAGAGAGAGCAGAGTACAACTTAGACGAGACTAAGCCACAGAAGATTTCTCTCGATACAGGAGAGGACTCCATCGTTGAAGCCTCGATGATCGCTGACGTGCCCACGACTGTACACATTGACGCAAGCATTGATGGACGGATATGGTACGACGACATCGACAAGATGACGAACGTGACGAAGTATCACAAGGGCTTCTTTAACACACGCAGATTTATCAGGATGAGGACAGAGGCAGCGGGCGCTGTCGGTGACAAGGTCTCGCTGATACTGACGAGCCGGAGGATGTAGGAGTTGCCGTTCGCGTTAATTCCAGTTGACATCAAGGAGATACTCTACAGACGACACGCTGATCTACAGAACTTAGATGCCGATGATCATCTGCAATATCTCAATAATGCACGACATGATGTAGCAGAAAGACATCCCTTATCTGCCCTTGATCCTATGGTCTGTAGTGAAGCTGAAGCTGATGACAAGATAACGGCTCATAAGAACGACGCTGATGCTCATCACGCAAAGTTACACGCCACAACGCACGCTGCTGGTGGAGCTGATGAGATAACCGACTTACTCAATCCAGCCGCGATACCACCCTATTCCATACCGTTCAGGGACGTCAGCGTTGACACAGATTCAGATTTCATTGACCTGACCGGACTGGACCTCAATGCACACAAGTGCTACATGCTATCTCTCAATCTCGTAAATCCCACGACTTCAGGTTCGAACTACTTTATTTATGTTGAAGCTGACTATACAAATACGAATTATTACAATCAGGGTCTCTTCATAGCCGGGACAGAGATATCAGCTGGTAGAGATAATAATCCCCTTCTTGGCTATCTCCCTGCAGGTGAAAGAGGGGCCATAATTATTTTTGTTTGGAGAGACCCAAGTGGATACTTCAGATATTTAGACAAAATGGTGCGACAGACTGGTAATGTAGTCACGAACGCGTCATACACCGGGACTAAGACTGCAACTGTGACTAACGTCACACAGATAAGAATCTCAGCGGATGTAGCTGGCGGCATCGGTGCAGGTTCGAGGGTAATGTTGTTTAGGCTAGGGGGTTGAGAATGGTCAAGCGTAAAGGACTGAGGCAGGGCAAGGACATGAAAATCGTTGAAGTTGAAGATAACATGCCGAAGTTTAAGTCAGCTCCAGAGAGGAAGGGGTTGGACATCGAGAAGCTTAAGACCGTGCTGGTAGCGAAAGGCATCATATCTAACAAGGGAGAGATTGAGTGATGAAAGACGTCTATAAAGTCATGATATTTCTCATTGCGTGCGTGACGGTACTGGAAAGCATAGCGCTATTCAAAAACATCGACGGTCAAATATTTGCGACCGTCTTGGCGGGCATGATAGGTTTTGCGGCGTATCTGTTCCCGTCCCCGATCAAGAGTCACGAATGAGAGAGAAAGTCAAGTTCAACTGGAAAGGGCCACATCACAGTTATTTAGGCGCATTCATGGTGTTTTGGGGCTATTTGATGATATGCGCTGATTACGGCGCTTTTGGTTACGCTTTTACGGCGCTGGGCTTTTTTGTCTTAACCGACGACGTGGTCGAGCATTACATCACTGCTGACACGCCGCTGCGGTTGTTATTTGAGAAAGTTATATATCCTCTCGTGCTAAGATTCAATAGAGTAGTTAAAATCAACGAGAAATGAGAGATGAGTTAGATGGCTGAGGAATATAAAATCGAAGGAATGACTGAGCGGACTCGGATCGACCCGGCCGGAAAGTTCTACAGGGTGTGGGAGATCACCTACGTCACGAAGTCAGGAGTGAGGGGAACGGTCGAGATTCCCAAAAAGGAGTTTTCAAAGAAGAAGGCCGCTGAGATCGTGAAGAAGGAAGCTGTCGAGATCGAGGAAACGCTCAGGGCGTAAAATACGTTTATCTCTTTATTATTATTATTATTACTATTATTTTAGAGAGGTGGAGAGGTAGATATGAGCATATTTGACATACCAATAAGCTGGATATACAGCAGCATCAATGCGGTGAGGAGCTACGCCTACTCGCTGTACAGATCAGCGAGAGACTACGCTCACTCGCTGTTTAATTCGGCAAAGAGCTACGCTGCCAGCCTCGTTGACGGAATAAAGAGCTATGCTCGCAGCCTCGTTGATGGAGTGAAGGCCTACGTTCACTCTCAGTGCCTGTCGGTTAAGAACTACGCCACCGGTCTCGTCGGCGGACTGAGAGGCTACGCTCAGTCGCTGTTCAACTCCGCGAAGGAGTACGCGTCCTCTTTGATCTCTCCGATCTGGAAGAGTATCTCTCCCGTCACGGCGTGGTTTGACAGAAGCTGGGGCAAGGTGACATTCCTCTTCGAGACCGCCTGGAGTGAAGCTCAGGGCTTCCTCTCTGATCCATCAGAGTATATACTACTCAAATTGAAAGAAAGAGCTCACGAGCTCGCTGAAACGCTGTGGGTCGCGGTGGGAGTAGAGGAGGCGATAGAAATCTTTTATAATAAAGTTGAGGAGGAGATAGAGAATGTTCAAGACGCTGTTCGCTAAGATCGGTGAGGCGACGGGAAGGATCTACGGATCGATCGTCGCTGGAATGCGAAGCGCCGCGGATCGCTTCTTTGAAGTGCTGGAGTCCAAGATCCATGAGATAGGAGGAAAGACGCTGCCAAAGTCGGTGAGCGAGTTCTTCGTGGGCAGCGAGCTCACCAAAACTCTGACAGAATACTACGCGCACTCTCCCGGCAAGGCCGACAGGATGACAGAGCTGACTCCAGCCGAGACAGCCCTCAGGGATGCCTCTACTCTCACGGGCATACCGGCCCTTGCCTTCAACCCCGGCACGCAGGACGGGCTGAGGGCGCTCATGTCGCGCTTCTCAATGTACGAGACGAGGCCGTCGATACCTTCGATCCCTGAGCTGACTCAGATGCACCTGAGGGGGCTGATCGACGAGGAGACGTACAAGACGCTGATCGCCCAGATGGGATACTCCGACCCCTTCGTCGAGAAATACAACGAGCTGAAATGGGTCATACCCGGCATTGCGGATCAGATCAGGTTCGTCGTCAGGGAGGCCTTCGTTCCGGAGCTGCACGAGACGCTGATGAGACCGCTGCCTCCAGAGGAATACTACGAGCAGGCGGCGAAGGTCGGGCTGAACAAGTACTGGGCTGACATGTACTGGAAGGCGCACTGGGTGCTGCCGTCGCTCACTCAGGCATACGAGATGTACCATCGACTCAGGCCTGGCAAAGTCTCCAAGGAGCTGGAGTTTACGAGGGACGACCTTAAAGAGCTGCTGAAGTACCAGGATCAGATGCAGCGGTACTGGGATCGCCTCATAGAGATCGCATACCAGCCCTACACCAGGGTCGACGTGAGGAGGATGTTCGACGCCGGGACGCTTGACTACGAGGGCGTGCTCGACGCGTACCTCGATTTGGGATACAACCCCGAGAGGGCGGAGAAGATGACGGACTTCACCTGCGCCTTCTACATCAGGACTGACTACGAGGCCGGGCGGATCAACTACGACGAGGGCGTCAAGTACCTGACCGACAGGGGCGTTCCGGACGCGAAGGCCAAGGAGATCATGGACAGGCTCAGGCCGCCCGCGCAGGTCAAGAGATTAGAGCCCGAGAGGGATCTCACAAAATCGGAGATATACGCGGGCGTCAAGAAGGGCGTCATCACGTGGGATCAGGGCGTGGAGATGCTGCAAGGACTCGGTTACGATAAGGATGAGGCCGAGTTCATATTGATGGTCAGAGTGGGGGCGCTTGAAGGATCCCCAGAGACGCCGCTGGAGTTCAGGCGGTGGGTCGAGAAGTACAGGAAGGCTGCTGGCATGGAGTCGAAGGAGATACCGCAGGAAGCGATAGACTTAGAGAAAGAAATTATAAAAATAAAAGAAGAGATAGAGAAGGCCAGGGCGGAGAAGAGACCCGAGGCTGAGATCGCAGACCTCGTTGAAAGACTCAGGGACAGGGAAGTCGCGTACAGGTCGCTCCTGGTCAAGTACAAGCTCTAAAGGAACTCCCACCACATCCTGTGCAGGTCGAGGCCGGTCGTCCTCTTGACGCCCTCAGTGCCGAAGAACCCCCTGTAGCCCTTGATCGTGAACCGCGTCTGCCTGCCCCATGGGTACTCGACCGTCCAGGCTCTTATCCCGCGCCTCTCCATCATGTCCCAGTACGCCTCGTTCACCTGCCAGAACGCCTCTGTCTGCCTGTCGGACGGCTCATAGCCGAGCCGGTCTGCAAGCGCCTCCCTGAACCGTTCTATTTCAACAGTATCCTCAACGTCTATGTCCATCCTCTCCAATATGCCGGCGAACTCGTCGAATGGTTTGGTTACCATTTCATCCTCTCCTTGTACCCTTTTTCGAACTGCCACCAGACGTAGAACGACCACAGCGCCAGGGCAATCGCCATCAGTCCATAGTAGATCTCCTCTAAGTTCACTTCTCCTTCCCCCACAGCCATTTAACCTTGCTCTGGTGCTCGTCCAGAATCGTCTGGTACTTCGTGAACGACTCCAGCTCGCTAAGTGCAACGTTTCCAGTGCCCCTTCCCTTCAGCACGTCCACCAGTCTCCAGTCTCTGCCCTCCTTTTCGCTTATTCTCAGCGTAAAATGCTCCCTGTAGACAGAGTATTTGAAGAACTGCAGATCGACGTTGGGAGTCGAGACCACGATCTCCATCGCGAGCTGCCACGGCACCCTGAAAAAGCAATACGCATTGTAGTGATTCTCCTTGCCCGTGTTGCAGATGTAAATGTTCGGCAGCTTGTACTGATCCTGGACGATCTTGAGGGAGTACCTCACCTGATCCAGCGTCTTGTCGTCGAAGTCCCACATCAGGATGTGGTTGCCGTCCTTGAGGGTCGAGTTGACTCCCGTCACTTCGGTGGTCGGCGCGACCGTGAACGTGAACCTCCACTTCCCGATCTGCCATTTGTATATCATCTACTGCCTCCCCATGCAGACTTCCAGGTGATCCACAAAGTCCCATTCGTCGTCGAACTCGTCCTTGCACTTAGGACAGATGAACTTTTGAATCTCCTCTATGTACTTTCTCTCCATTGTATACCTCACACTCCGCCGGGTTGACGCCCCTCTGGATACAGCTCCCAAGCCTGTACCCGCACAGCTCCCAGCACCTTTGTCTGACCTTAATCTCGCTCATCATTCCAGCTCCTCGCTCCTCTTCAGCACGGCGGCCTGAAGCTCTGAACTGAGACCCGCAGACCACAGCAGCCGGAGGAGTGAGCGATCCTCTATCGCCTCGATCTCCTTGAGCGTGGAGGGGATGGGCGTGGTCTTAAGGTATTCTCTCAGTGCTTCAAGCCACCGCAGCCTTTCAGTGCCAAACGTCTCCTTAACCTTGTTCAGCAGGAACTCCAGCCTTGCCATCCTGATCACCATCCTTCTTCTTTCTCTTAAACTTCCTAATACCTATTGTCTCCAGCACGTCCATCGCAAGGTCGGTCGGAACAATCCTGCCCTTCACGACCGTGCACCAGTCAGATACGTTGTTCAACAGTCTGTGAGCCGTTGAAGGCGAGACCTTGAAGTCGGTGCATATCGTTGCGATGTTCAGATGATTAAAGCTTGCCAGCTCGGTCAGGATGCACATCTCATTATGTTTGAACCTGAGGGCAGATTCGAACTCATACCTGTCCAGGAGATAGCGTTCAAGGCGCATGTTCGACATCAGCTTCAGCAACGTCGAGTAGTCGGTGCTATTGACTTCAGTCCTGTCGTCCAGGGCAGCGCACGCCCTGAGCAGCGCGGGGATGTGCTCCTTGCAGCGTGCGTAGCTCCACTGGATCAGACCAATCCTGAGCAGGTCGATCCACTTCTTTCCCCTCAGCTCAACGCCGGTGACATCCTGTATGGACGGCACCCTGTCGATGTCCAGCACGGGCGCCCCATGAGCCGGCTCCTTGGGCCTGATCAGGTGATAGTAGCGAAGCACCTTGTCCTGCACCATCGCAGTCCATCCAGAATGATAGACCATGTTCGGCATCCAGATCGGCTGCACGTTCAGTATGCACGATCCAAAGAAGTCGCGTATGTTGATGTCCTCCCCCACGGCCGTGGCCCTGTAGTTGTGCGAGTAGACCAGATAGGCCATCGTCGTCAGCGTCGTCATCTGAGAGTAGAGCGTGTCTATCGCCCCGAGATCGTCCATTACAACGAGTCCGTCGAAGTACGAGAACAAATCGTTCCACTTCCTGAGCCCCGCCTTCGTCAGCTTTATGATGTGATGTTTTCGTTCACGAGGGTACAGGCGCAGGATCGCCTCCGCAGCGACCGACTTGCCGCAGCCCGCAGGACTGACGCACAGAAAGCATCTCTTGGCAGTCACGGCTACCAGCTCCAGCGCGACCAGGTTCCCGAGTCCAGGGTGAGTTTTATCGACTCTCTTCCTCACTTCTAAGAGCCTGTGCATACTCCTCCACGCTCAGCAGCTTCTCTATCCTCAATTCAATCGTATTCTCACTCACCCTGCGTGAGTATATGCGCACGTACCTCCAGTCCGGCGGGATGACCTTCCCGAGGGAGATCGACCTCGTGCCGCCGACCGAGACGACGTGCCTGTCGAGTGGGCGATCTTCTGTCTCTTGCATCTCCATACCTCCATACTATCTATAACCTAATAGATAATAAGTATTGTGAGAGTGAGGGATTTGAACCCTCACTCCGGCGGTTGAAGCTCGTAGTACGTGAGCCCCGACCTGCTCGCTCTCGTCCCGATCTTTGCCCGCATGGGCAGTCCTTTCTCTGCCTCTCTCTTGATCTGCTTCGCGATGATGCCCGACGTAGTCCTGATCACGTCCTTGTTGTCCAGGATCAAATCAGTCGTCGTGAATGACCCGCTCTCGTCGACGTTGTAGTCCACGATCACGACCGTCCTGCCCACGTAGTCCTCGATGTTTGACTCAAGAGGCTCGTAGTCCCTTACCTTTTGCGCAACCAAAGCCTTCACCTCCCTCTCATTCTGTTCACTATTCGCCTGAACGCGTCCCTTGCGGCGGGACACGGCTCTGCTTTCCAGAGGGCGACAGCGACCGCCTCCAGATCGCAGATCCTATCCTCAAGCTCGTCCGAAACTCCTTTCACCTTATTCACCCCTTTTACAATTAATACAAGATAACCCTCTTTCAAAACATCGTTCACAGACGCTATACTCCATGCCGTCTCCGCCATCGAATTCGAACCATGTCTCGCCACAGTCCTTGCACCTGTACTCCGTCATCTCACCTCACCTCTTCTCTTCGTACTCTCCTCTCAGAACAGCAACAATGCGATTGAACCTGTCACAACCGCGAAAAATATACCTATCTCGATCATCTGTACTGCGTACCTCTGTAATACTGTCAATGTGGTACATCGATCCCACATACTCACCTTCGTCATCGTACACCTCTACCATGCTGCTTCCCTTATCGTATACGTACTTCATTTCACTCCTCCTTCGCATTTGTTTTTGAGCGGAGCCCGAGCCAGACCCGTTTCGGATGTGTCGTTGGCTCCGCCCATACCCATTATGTATAACCTCATATATATAACTTTCCCCTCCCGCTATTATTATCATTATTATTATTTATTATTATTATAATAAAAACCCACCCTGTTCGATATATACACTCGACTATATACTTTGCCCCAAAATGCATGAGTGTGTTTTCGGGATTTGAGAAAACTCTTACCTTATACTTGACCGACTGCAGCCGAATGTACAAATATGTGCATTCCAGCAACTTCCAATCTCAACGCTCTATCTCCCTTTTATCTCAATCTCCACGCTCCTTCCTTCTTTTTA
>JAFCZZ010000440.1 GCA_019314085.1 Deltaproteobacteria bacterium
ACGGTGAAGCAGACCCAGCAGGCTATAGACGCCACGATGAGAGCCGGGATAACGCCGATCGTCACCTACATGATGGGATATCCGACAGAGAAAGCAGAGGACATCATCGCGACCGTGGAGTTCTGGAAGCGGAACATGATGGCGGTGAGGCCGTTCTTCATCACCCCCTACCCGGGAACCGAGCTCTTCCTCGAGCACCGCGAACGGATCCTCGAGCAGCACGGCGGTGACATGGAACGTTTCCTGATGTCCTTGGGGGACGCCACCGATCTCTCCGCCAACATCAGCCCCTGGAACGATGTGGAGCTCTTGGGCCTCCGCGAGATGATGGTAATGCAGGATGTCGATAGGATAAGGAGGTGGGCAGACGGGAAGAAAGCCTAGCGGGGTCGAGCGCGCGATTTTTTTGGAGTTCGTCGCCGAGCACACGTGGCAGGTGAAGGAGCGCCTCTGGGCGGAGAACCTGGCGGAGAACCTGCCCGTGATAAGGCGGAGTGGCGATGCCGGCCACCTCCCGATGTACCCGTACCCCATCCTGGTCATCGGGGCCGGGCCCAGCGTCCAGAAGCACGGCCAGCTCCCCCTCATCGGGGAGCGCTGGGGCGGGAAGACGATAGCGGTCGACCGCATCCTCAAGCCCTGCATCGAGGCGGGCATCACCCCGGACTACGTCGTCACGGCGGACGCGGACGAGTCGGTGGCCGGCTTCTACGACGGGCTGGGGGGCGGCGAGACGAGGGCGGTGCTGCACGTGTTCTCCCACCCGCGCACGCTGGAGCGGTGCCCGTACGAGCGGTTCTTCTACCTGACGCCGCTGGACGACCCGACGGCGCCCCGCTCGCTCACCCGCCTCATCCACCTGATGACGGGGGGCAAGGTGATATTCTCGAGCTTCGGCAACGCGGGCGGGCAGGCGGTGAACCTCGCCCTCTTCCTGGGCGCCAGCGAGGTAATCATGGTCGGGCTCGACTACGGGTACCCCGCGGACTTCCCCCTGGAGGAGACCCCCTACTTCAGGTCCTACGAGTGGCTCGCCAAGCGCAGGGGGAAGCGGGTGGAGCGCTTCTTCACGAGGGTCCGGAACCCCGACACGCGCGAGGAGGTGGTGCTGGACCTCAACTGGATAGCGTACCGCGAGGTGTTCCTGAAGCACATGCGCATGCTCAGGGGGAGGAGGGTCCGCGTGATAAACTGCAGCCCGACCAGCTCCCTGTTCGGGGAGGGGATAGAGTTCATGGACTTGGAGGAGGCGATTCAGAGATGGGGACGCTGAAGCCGTACGACCGCGAGAAGCGCACCCTCATCGCACAGGAGTGGGAGCCGACGGACGAGGACCTCTTCATCCACAGGCCCCACGAGACCGAGGCCCCGGACAGCACCCTGCTGGAGAAGCTGCCCGAGTGGCTCCAGAACTGGCGCGTGAACCACGAGACCATCGGCTTCGACCGCACCGTGGAGGACCTGCCGAGGATAAGGGGGCCGGCCCTGGTGGTGGACAACCCGATGAGCGGCGGGCTCGACCGCCACCTCGAGGCGCTGAAGCGATTCAGGGGCACGATCCTGAGCTGCGACCGCGCGGCCTGGAAGCTGTGCATGCACGGGATAGTCCCGGACGTGCTCTGCAACGTGGACTCGAGCTTCCTCTGCGTCCCCTTCGTGGACAACCCGGAGGTGCGGAGGCACATGGACCGGATCAGCGGCGTCTTCGCCTCCACCGTCAACCCCCTCACCGTGAGGGCTTTCTCGGGCAAACGGTACTGGTTCCAGCCCTGGCTCGGCTACCCGCTCACGGACGCCCTCGCGGCCAGGGGCAGGCTCCCCGTCATGTCGACCGGGGGGTGCGTGCACAACACCCTCTGGATCCTGGCGGTCAACCTCGGGGCCAGGGTGGTGGGGCTGGTGGGGGTTGTGAACTCGTACAACAAGTACGGGGAGACCGAGTACCCCGGCGTCAGGCACCGAGTCGTCGAGAACAAGTACGGCAGGTTCTACACGGACCCCGTCTACGAGGCCTACAACGAGATCCTCCTCAAGTACGCCCGCTTCGCCCGTGAGCGCCACGGGGTCCGCACGGTGAACTGCAACCGAGGGGGGATCTGCTACGGCGAGGGGGTCGAGGACCTCAGCCTGGAGGAGTTCGTGGAGGGGTTCGGATGAGATGCAGGTGGCTGAGGCGGGACGGCACGTGCGCGCTGGACGGCCTGCCATGCGGGGGGGAGTGTGAGTACTTTGAGCCGGAGCACCATTAGGGCCGCCGTGATAGGCCTGGGGCGCGTGGGGTGGGGGTTCTCCAAGACCCACGGGGCGTCGCACGTTTCGTGCTACCTGGAAAACCCGAGGACCGAGCTGGTGGGGGTCGCGGACCCCGACCGAATCATGCTGGAGGACTTCAAAGCCGAGCACCCCGGGGTCGCGGTTTTCCGGGACTACGAGCGAATGCTGTACGAGGTCAGGCCCGAAATCGTCAGCGTGGCGACCCCCACGGACACCCACTGCCGGATCGTCCGCAACGTCGCCCGGTACGAG
>JAFCZZ010000050.1 GCA_019314085.1 Deltaproteobacteria bacterium
TCGTTTCTTCAAGGAACGAGGCTTTACCTACATCCACACCCCCATCGTCACCGCCTCCGACTGCGAGGGGGCCGGGGAGATGTTCAGGGTCAGCACGTTTGACCCGGGCAACATCCCGAAGGCGGATGGATCGGTAGATTATTCCCTGGATTTTTTCGGGAAGCAGGCGAACTTGACCGTGTCGGGCCAGCTTGAGGCAGAGATGTTCGCCTTGGCGCTGGGCGATGTATACACCTTTGGGCCCACATTCAGGGCCGAAAACTCCAACACCCGCCGGCATGCCGCCGAATTCTGGATGGTGGAACCGGAGATGGCGTTCTGCGATCTCGAAGGCGATATGGCCCTCGGCGAGGAGATGGTGAAATACCTGGTCGCCTATGTAATGGACGAATGCCGTGACGACCTCGACCTCTTTGCCCGATTTGTCGACAAGGGTCTGATGGCAACGCTGGAAAACATCGCCTCATCCGATTTCGTCCGGCTCCCCTACCGTGAGGCGGTGGATATACTGAGCACGGTCAAGGACCACTTCGACTATGACGTGGACTTCGGGAAGGACCTTCAGTCCGAACACGAACACTACCTGACCGAGCAGCACTTCAAGCGGCCGGTCATCGTCTACGATTACCCCGCCACGATCAAACCCTTTTACATGCGGGTCAATCCCGACGGGAAGACCGTCGCCGCCATGGATGTCCTGGTCCCGAGCATCGGGGAGATCATCGGGGGGAGCCAGCGCGAAGAGCGACTCGACGTCCTGGAAGCGAGAATGAATGAAACCGGCCTGCCCAAGGAAGATTACTGGTGGTATTTGGACTCCCGGAAATTCGGAAGCGTCCCGCACAGCGGGTTCGGCCTGGGATTCGAGCGACTGATCATGCTGATCACCGGCATATCGAATATCCGGGATGTCATCCCCTTCCCCCGGACACCCAACAGCATAGAATTCTGAAACAGAAACAGGAAAGGAACGAAACATGATCAAGATAACCTGCATGGGCGCCGCAGGGACGGTAACGGGATCAAACTACCTTATCGAAGATTCCCGCGGCAAAAGGATAGTGGTGGACTGTGGCCTCTTCCAGGGAGGGAAACAGACCGAGTGGCGCAATTCGGCGGACTGGGGATTCGATCCGGGGGAGATAGACACTCTCCTGTTGACCCATGCGCACATCGACCACAGCGGCAGGATCCCCAAACTCGTCAAGGACGGCTTCCAGGGGAAAATCATCACCTCTCCGCCCACGGCACAGCTGTGCGAGGTAATGCTCCTCGATTCAGGACACGTGCAGGAGATGGACGCGGAGTGGCAGACACGAAGAAACAGACGCAGAAGTAAAAAGGGGATTGAACCGCTCTATACCGTGGAGGATGCCCAGAAAAGCCTTCAGTATTTCTCACCCGTGGAACAGAATCAGACCATCGACATCGCACCGGGGATGAGGGCACGGTTTCTCAATGCGGGGCACATCCTTGGGTCCTCGATCATAGAACTGTGGGTAGATGACGGGGGGGCAGAGACAAAGATTGTCTTCTCCGGAGATATCGGCAAGAACAGACAGCTGATCGTCAAGGATCCCGCCGAAATAGCACAGGCGGATTATCTCTTTATCGAATCGACCTACGGCAACCGCCTGCACCGCTCCTTCAAGGACAGCGAGGCGGAACTGCTGGACGCCATCCGGTATGCCGTATCAAACAACGAAAAGGTGGTTATCCCGGCATTCGCGGTGGAGAGGACCCAGGAGATACTCTATATTCTGGGCGAATTTCAGCGCAGCGGTTCCCTGCCCGACATGCCGATCTATCTCGACAGCCCGCTCGCGATCAAGGCCACCGAGATATTCCGCAAAAACAAAAAGTACTACGACGAAGAGGCGATGGAGATCGTCAATCAGGGATTCGATCCTTTTGACATGCTCAACCTGAAATTCACCCCCTCGACCGAAGAGTCCATGGCAATCAATAAAAAGCCGGGCTCCGCAATCGTTATCGCGGGGAGCGGCATGTGTACCGCGGGGAGAATCAAGCACCACCTCAAGCACAACCTGTGGCGCGAGGGAGCCAGTGTCATCATCGTGGGGTTTCAGGCCATGGGGACCACCGGCAGGAGGATCGTGGACGGAGAGAAGAGTGTCCGGGTATTCGGAGAAAACGTCGCCGTGGCGGCAAAGGTTTATACCATCGGCGGATTCTCGGCACATGCGGACCAGAAGGGACTCCTTGAGTGGGCGGGGCACTTTGCCGAGTCACATCCCCGCGTCTTTGTCATACACGGGGAGGCGACGGCCAGCGAGGCCCTCGCAGAAAAGCTCAGAGGAGATCTCAAACTGGAGGCCTATGTCCCAAAAATGGGAGAGTCGCTGATCCTCGAAGCCCAGAAGATGACCCGAGCACCGGCTCCCGGGGCGGCGCCGGAAGACCTGCAGCAGGTCATACAGGGGACCGTCATCAACCTCGAAAAAGAGCTGGAAGAGTTGAAGAAACGGCTCGCGGCAAAGAGCGGCAGGATCGAGGAGGCCGATATAGACCGGCTGAGAGATGTCGAGGAAGATCTGCGGATGATCCTTCCCGAATAGGAGGCTCAGCGGCGCAGCCGCTCCTTGAGCTCCATGATCCTCCGGTAGGATGCATCGATCCTCGCGGCAGGTATTTTCCCCTGGCGCACCAGCCTCTCCAGTATCGCGCCGGCCTTTGATGCGATATCCTCTTCAAAGACGGAGTTGTTGGCAAAAACGAGGATATCGACGCCCGCGAGAACAGCCCGCTCTATCGCAGTCTCAAGGCCGTAGGACTGGCTTATCGCCTTCATCTGCATGTCGTCAGAGACGATCACACCCCCATACCCCATATAATCGCGCAGGATGTGCATCACCTTGGGTGAGAGCGTGGCGGGCTCTTGGGGATCAAGTTTTTCGTTGAATACGTGGGCCGTCATAATCATATCGCACTTCCCCGCCTTGACAATCTTATCAAAGGGGATCAGTTCCTCGGGAGACCACGTCTGTGTGATATCGACAAACCCCTCGTGCGAATCGGCGGCGGAACTCCCGTGACCGGGAAAGTGCTTGATGGCGGAGAGGATACCCCGTTCGTGCAGGGAATCGATAACCACAAGCGCCTGCCGGGTCACAACCGCCGGATCGGCGGAAAAAGACCGCTCCAGTTTTCCGATCACAGGATTATCCGGATTGGTATTCAGATCCACAACGGGGGCGAAGTTCAGGTTTATCCCCAGAGCGGATAATGTCTCAGCCGTCGTATCCGCGTACTTCTTCGTTGTCTCGATACGGTCCAGCGATCCGAGATGCTGCGCCGACACGGACGGAGGGAACCCAAAGGCCTCCTTCAGACGGCAGACCCGCCCCCCCTCCTGATCGATCGCAATAAAGAGGGGAATAGGGGCGGCGCCCTGCAGTGCGGCCACCAGACTTTTCGCCTGCCGCGGGGATTCGATATTTCTGACGGGAGAGGCCGACGGGACGTCGTAATCAAACAGGATGACTCCCCCGACCCTTCCCGCTCTGATATCACGGATGACGGGGGACCCTGCATCCACCACGAGGCCCCTGAATCCAACCATCAGCATCTGTCCGATCTTCGCCCTGATCTCCGTCTCCGGGCCATCCGCCGCGGAGGAAGAGGGGATCATCATCCCGAAGACAACGATGACGGCGCACAGTGCCGCCAGACGAATCAGTTCTTCACATTTGTGCCGGAACGTGTTAGTTCTCATAAAAGTTTTCCCTCTGCCTGTAGTACCGGAAGGACTATCATATCGCACGTGGGAATGCCATAGATCTTGGCACTGGCTTATATAATTCAGGAAATGGAAGGCTGCACCTTAACATCGCTGACTGCTTCAAGCATGATTACCTGTGCAATGAAACTTGTCAAATAAACTATTTACAGGAGGAGAAGATATATGGATTTCAAGTTAACCGAACGGGACGAGATGCTTCAGAGAACTATTAGAGAATTTGCCGAAAAAGAGATTCCCCCCTACATGGACAAGATGGAAGAAACGGGGGAATTCCCCATGGATCTTTTAAAGGGACTGGCCGCCATGGGTATTCTCGGCGTCATCACCCCCCGGGAGTATGGTGGTGCCGGCCTTGGGCACCTGGCACGCATTTTGGTCCTTGAACAACTGGGACGGGTCTGCCCCGCCATCCCCATGGCGCTGCAGGTTCACCATATGTGCACCTACGCGCTGAACACATTCGGAAGCGAAGAGCAGAAGAAAAAGTACCTGCCCCCACTGGCACAGGGAGAGGCGCTGGGGGTGGTGGCGGTCACAGAACCATCGGGTGGTTCGGATGTCGCCGCTACAAAGTCAACGGGACGGCTGGAAGGCGACAAGTATATACTCAACGGCAGGAAGTGCTTCATCACGAACGCTCACGTCTCGAACACCTGGATTGTACCGGTTATGACGGGAGAAGGCCGGAAGGGCATGTCGGCGTTCATCGTGGAAAAAGATTTTCCCGGGGCCAAGACCGGTCATATTGAAGACAAGGTGGGTCTGCGCGGCGCAAACACCGGAGAGCTAGTTTTCCAGGACTGCGAAGTGCCGAAAGAAAATCTGATCGGCGGTGAGGGAAACGGAATTGCGGTAGCGCTCGGGACCATCGGAAGTTGCGGACGTCCCGGAATGGCATGTGTGGGCCTCGGGATTCTGAACGCCGTCATCGAAGAGGCGGTCAAGTTTGCCACCGAACGCGAACTGTACGGAAAGCCGATTTCAAACCTCCAGGCGATCCAGTGGTACATTACCGAGATCTATTCGGACCTGGAAATCGCCCGTCTGCTCGCGTACCGCGCCGGCTGGATGCTGGACAACAACATCCCGGCGGATGCAGCGGCGACACTGGCGAAACAGTGGATCTGCGAGGCGGCTGCCAGATCGGCACGAAAGGCAGTCGAGATTCACGGAAGCTATGGCATCCTGAAAGAATATCCGATTCAGAGACTGATGCGCGACGCTCTGGTGGCAGTTCCCGCCGGGGGTACGGCCGAGATCGCCAAACTCGTGCTTTCCCGCATCGCAATAAAGCAATACCAATAGAAAGACACGGAAACAGTCATGCGTATCATTGTTTGCATCAAACCGGTCCCCGATCCTAAATATGCGAGCCGGGTGGTACTTGACGAAAGAACGAAGACCTTGAACCGCCAGGGTGTGCCGAGTGTCATCAACCTCCTGGACAAGCACGCCCTTGAGGAGGCACTCCGGCTGCGCGAGCGTTTCGGCGGGGAGATCATTGTCGTGAGCATGGCCCCCGAGGCTTCTCTTCCCTTACTGCGGGAATCCCTGGCCATGGGAGCCGATCGCCTGGTGGTCCTTTCCGACCGGCGATTTGCCGGATCGGACACGCTGGCTACGGCTTCGATCATAGCGGCTGCCATCAGATCCATCGGTCACTTCGATCTCCTCTTGTGCGGCGACGAGACCACAGACAGCGGCACCGCTCAGGTCAGCCCCCAGATCGCGGAACTTCTTGGCGTTCCCAACCTCATGCACGTTAGTTCCATCCAGGTGTCGGACGAAAAGACCGTTCGGGTTCACTCAGAAATCGAGGACGGATATATGATTGCCGAGCTTGATCCACCGATGGTTCTGTCGGTGGTAAAGGAAATCAACGAGCCGCGGTACGTAACGCTGATGGACATACTTGATGGAGAACAAAAGGAAGCACGGGTCCTGACCGCCGATGACATGATCCTTGACGAACCCTGGATCGGTCTTGAGGGCTCACCGACTCAGATTGTCGATCTCGTGGTTCCCGAGAAAAAAACGAAGGCAGAAATGCTTCAGGGTGACGCGCGCGCGCAGGCTCAAACCCTGGCGGACCGGTTATACAGAATGGGGTTTTGCCATGGCTGAGGGTCAATCGAAATGTAAGCTCTGGGTCTTTGTTGAACAGCGCAAGGGTAAACTGGCTGAGGTAGGCATCGAACTGTTGGGCAAGGCTCTGGGGCTGGCAGAAAGTACCGGATGGAACGTAGGTGCCGTCCTGCTTGGCCATCAGGTAGAGGCTCTCGCCGGTGAGATCCTCAGTTATGGTGCACATGAGGTAATCGTTGCCGACGATTCAGGGCTTGCAGACTACCAGAACCTGGCCTATGTGAAAGTCCTCGAACGAGCTATCAGGGAACACGAACCCGAAGTATTCCTCTTGGGCGCAACGGCCATGGGAACCGATCTCGGCCCCAGGCTCTCGGCCCGACTGAGGACGGGTTTATCGGCGCACTGCATCGACCTCGAACTGAACAATAAAGGGGAACTATTGGCTGTCATTCCCTGGTCCGGAGGGAACAGCCTCGGCCGGATTTCCTGCCCTCGCACCCGCCCGCAGATGGCTACGATCAATCCGGGTATCTTTGACATGCCTTCGGCAGGCACGGTTCGTGGCCACGTTATGCAGATCGATGGCACCGTGGACCACAGGGACTTCGGCTATCGTATAGTCGAAACACACCAGCAGGAAGCAAAACCCGGTGACCTTGAAACGGCGGAAGTAATCGTCGTGGGTGGATATGGCGTTGGCCGCAAGGAGGACTGGCACCACATCGGAGACCTGGCATCAATACTTAATGGAGCCGTCGGTGCAACACGGCCGCCGGTTGACGAGGGGTGGGCCGACGGACACCAGATGGTCGGTCAGAGCGGTCGAACCGTTTATCCTCGACTCTACATCGGCGTCGGCATTTCAGGACACATGCACCACGTGGTCGGCATCAAAAAGACCGACCTGATGGTGGCGATCAACCAGGATCCCAACGCGGCTATCTTTGACCACTGTGACCTCGGTCTGGTCGGTGATCTTAAAGATATTGTTCCGACGCTTATAGAATCACTCAAAAGCTATTCACAATAAAGGACGGTCCTGAGATCGTGAAAGGAACAGATGCCTGTACACTATCTTGAAGGAAAGCCGGTTGCGGAGGCCGTGCTCAAAGAGGTTGCGGAGCGGGTTGAAACACTGAAAAAACGGGGGATTGTCCCCGGCCTGGGGACAATCCTGGTGGGAGATGATCCAGCGAGCGCCGGCTACGTCCGCAAGAAACATGAGGCGTGCAGTGAGCACGGCTTTGCCTCATTCGACAGGCACATCGCGAGCGATGCCCCTCAGGCGGACCTGCTCGATGCGGTCCGTGAATTCAACGAGGACGACCGGGTCCACGCCTTCATCATCCAGTATCCCGTTCCGCGGGAATTCGATTATTCGGAGGCCATTGAGATAATGGTCCCCGAGAAGGACGCGGACGGCCTGCATCCCGTGAACCTCGGCAGGCTGGTCCTACAGGAACCGGGGCCGGTGCCGGCCACGCCCGCCGGTATCCAGGCCATGCTGCTCCACTATGAAATCCCCGTGAAGGGACGGGAGGTGGTGATCGTGGGGCGGGGCTCCACGCTGGGTCGCCCCCTGGCCCTCCTGATGACACTGAAAAAAGAGGGGGCAAACGCCGCGGTGACGGTCGTGCACACGGGGGTGGACAACATAGCGTCCTATACGCAGCGGGCGGATATCGTGATCGCCGCGGCGGGCGTCCCGAGTATCGTAACGAAGGAGATGGTCAGGCCCGGGGCCGTGGTGATCAGCGGCGGGATTACCTGGGAGGGAAAGCGTCTCGTTCCGGACGTCGATGAATCGGTCGCGGAGGTGGCCGGATGGATCACCCCCCGGCTCGGCGGGGTCGGTCCCACCACCATCGCCATGCTCCTGAAAAATACGCTGGAGTGCGCCGAGCGACAAACAACATGACCGTTACCTGGGTAAAAGGATCAAGATATTATGGCCAAATCAGTCGAAGCACAAGCGACCCTTACGAATGAGATGCTCCAATTCACCGGAACCGTCGGTGATAACCCGGAAATCATCTTCAACTATCCTCCGCCCATGGGGGACGGACCGGGGTATAATCCCTTGGAACTGCTCCTGATGAGTCTTGCCGTGTGCAGCTCGACGGCGAGTGCGATCCTGCTGCGGGGAATGAAAAAGACCGTATCCGGGGTCTCCGTACATGCGCAGGGGACACTGAGGAAGAAACCTCCGACATCATTTGAAAAGGTTGTTCTGGAGTTCACCTTCACGTCGTCTGATGCGACGGACCACGACGTTCAGCAGGCCATCCGTCTTGCGGAGGAGACCTACTGTCCCGTCTGGGCAATGCTCAAGAACAGCATCGAGATTGCCTCCACTTGCACCGTTATTACACCGGAGGAGTGTTTAAAATCCGCATAAGGGTTGTGCCGGAATCGGTATCGAGGCGGGGGCACTTAGTGAGTGGCCCCGTTTTTTGCGCCCTCGAGGTCATCGAGGGAGTTGATGTTGAAGAATATCTTCCCCTCGGGATCGAACGGTGCGACGACCTCGGGTGGGATCTCCAGGACCCGCGCCTTTTCGTAAAAGCCGGATATCTTTAACCGGTCTTCATCGATACACTTTTTCATAGCCGGCATGCATCGCCGGGAATAGATCGCGTGCAGGGGCTGGAACCCTTCGGGCTCCACCGGAACCACGATATCGTAGTTCTT
>JAFCZZ010000441.1 GCA_019314085.1 Deltaproteobacteria bacterium
CCTCCTTTGGATAATTTGATTCCGGACGGCTATGCCGTTCCGGCAGCTTGTTCCTCAAGCTATCAATACCATCGGCGGCTTCCTACTTAAATCAATTCTTATACATTCTAACAGCGGCTGTTTCCTTCCCATGGAAGGCACAAACGAAAAATCTGTATTTACGCTGGTATTTTGATTTAAAAAATAGTAAAAATAATGAAAGAACAGCGACAGCTGTCATTATTTCCCCCTCTATTTTCCCCGTCACTTTCTTTTCCAGAAAACGCGAGTGAAAAACTATCTGCCGGAGGATTCATCCATGACATATCAGCCTGAGACAAGGAACATGGCCCTTTTCTGTGACTTCGAGAACGTTGCTCTGGGCGTCCGCGACGCGAACTACGCGCAATTCGACATCGACAAGGTGATCGAGCGGCTCCTGCTCAAGGGGAATATCGTGGTCAAGAAGGCCTACTGCGACTGGGCCCGTTACAAGGAATTCAAGGCGGTGATGCACGAGGCCTCCTTCGAGCTGATCGAGATTCCTCACGTACGCCAGGCGGGGAAGAACTCAGCCGATATTCGCATGGTCGTGGACGCCCTCGATCTCTGCTACACGAAGGAACACGTGGACACCTTCGTCATCATCAGCGGCGACTCCGATTTTTCCCCGCTCGTGAGCAAGCTCCGGGAGAACAACAAGATCGTGATCGGTGTCGGCGTCAAGAACTCAACGGCAGACCTGCTGATGGCAAACTGCGATGAGTTTATCTTTTATGACGACCTTGTACGTGTTCAGCCTCCCCGCAAGAAGGCCGGCAGCAAGGCGGTGAGCCGCAAGCCGCCGGTACGGGATACGAAGGCCAAGGCCGCCAAACCCGCCGAAGACAAGAAGCAGGATGCATGGGATCTGATTGTCGAGACTTACGAGGCCCTGGTTGAAGAACGCGGGGAGGGGGAGAAAATCTGGGGTTCCATGATCAAACAGACCCTGAAGCGCCGCAAACCCGGCTTCAGCGAATCCTACTACGGGTTCCGGTCTTTCAGCCAGATGCTGGAGGAGGCGGAGGCACAGGGGATCCTTGAGCTGGAACGTGAAGAGAAATCGGGCGGTTTCATCATCAAGAGTTGCCATGTTTCATAACGTCCAGCGGGCCGAGCGAGAACCGGTCCTTGCAATACCGGGCCGGTAGCATCGTGTCGGTTGCCGTCGATTCCCAATGTCAGAGGGCCGGAGGGTATACACTCTGGTCTTCAGGTAGAGTAAAACAACAGGGGAGGTGCCGGTGATGGAAGCGAGCACGCACAGAATCCGTTTCAGGGTTATTACCCCCGCCTATCCGACATTCAATATCTACTCCAGGATCGCCCGGAAGACCACCGCCCTTGGCCCCGTCCTGGTGGCCACGGTGGTGAGCCGGATGGACGGCTGGGATGTTGAAGTCATCGATGTCTGTCTTCAAAATCGTTGACAACCCGTACCAAAGATTGTTTATATAAACCCTCAGTGGGGGATTTTTTCAATTTAAGACAAACACATATGACGGGGCTCAGTCCCCGGTACGAGCGAAAAGATGAAACGCGGAGGCACATGCCTGATAGCGGTTGGCGTGTTCGCCGGGGCCATGGCTTATCTTGAGGCGGCCGTGGTTATCTACCTGCGTGCCCTGTACGGGATAAAAGACCTGCTACGGGATATCCCGCTGGCACCCGATCGGTACACCCCTGTCGAGATCGGCCGGGAGATGGCCACCCTGGTGATGCTTGCTCTGATCGGCTGGATCGCCGGTCACCGTCGGCAGGACAGGATCGGGTATGCCCTGTTCGCCTTCGGCCTGTGGGATATTTTCTACTACGGGTGGCTGCTCATCCTGACTGGTTGGCCGGAGACGCTTCTCGACTGGGACCTGCTGTTCCTGGTTCCGTTGCCGTGGTGGGGGCCGGTGCTGTCGCCGTTGCTTATCTCGTTGCTGCTGATTGTCGGCGGCGGTTTGGCTGTCCTCAGAGCCGGGCTGGGTCGGCCCTTGCGCTTCACGGCTACCGAGTGGGGCGCGGCCGCAGGCGGGATGATGTTGGCGCTGTATGTCTTTATGAACGACGCCCTGCATGCACTGCCGGGTGGGCTGGAGGCCGTAAGTGTCACGCGTCCGACCGCCTTCAACTGGCCTCTGTTTTCCATCGCCCTGGCGGGGATGGCCTTTCCCCTCCTGATGGCTGTGCGGGCACGATTCAATCCATAGAGAAAAGGTTACTGAAGAGAGGTACGATTCCATGACGACAGAGGCATTAAATATCAGAGAGCGGCTGCGTCTGCTCCTGGGCAATCACAGCGGAAGATATCGACTGTCTGGTAGCCGCCTTTGTGAAGGCCCGCGCGGCCGCCCGTTCAAACGCCAGGTAGCCATTATGGCAGATACCTGCGCGCGCCGCCTCGCTGCTGTTCTGGGAAGAGATCCATAGATTTGTAATATACCAATCTCCTTGACAATTATCGTAAAAGACGTATTATCGGAGCGTTACATTCATCAGGACACA
>JAFCZZ010000442.1 GCA_019314085.1 Deltaproteobacteria bacterium
TCCCGATGGCGGGAATTATGACGGCGGAGCAATTCCGGATTATACTGAGGGTGGTGTTAAAATAAAAACCAGTGAGAACGCAACCTGGGATGCGGTGGCGTGGGATACGTCAGGACTTGAAGGCGAGGTCTTTGGCGGTGCCAGTTATTATGAAGGCGGAGCGCTTTGGGATTCGTCCGCGGATATTGAACTGGTCCGAAAGAAAGACGGCAGTAATATTCCGCAGGATACTAATGTGACCTTAGATGACTGGACTGAAACCGGTGCGGAGCCGGATGCGGGAACAGGTTACAGCGCTGCCGGTGGGGCTGAAACGTGGCCCAATCCTATAAACAAAACAGAGGATGTCAAATATTATTTTACGTCAGGAACGAATCCCGGTGTTGTCACTAACGGGTGCGAACAGAAACTGATAGATGCAATAGCTGCTGCGACATCGCATGTATATGTGGCCATATACAATCTGCTGGATACAGAAATCAAAACAGCGCTGAATGATGCTGATACCGCAGGCAGGATAGTACGGGTTATTGTTGACTCTACGACATATCCTGTTGATGGATTGAATGCGGGGATAACACAGAAATCCGACGGTGATGCCTCAAATGAGATGCATCACAAATTTGTCATTGCGGACGGGAACACTTTATGGACAGGTTCGGGCAATTTTACCGATACTAATTTTGGTGAGAAGGACAATAATTTTGTTGTTATAACGTCAACCGCATTTGCTAAGAACTACGAAGATGAGTTTCAGGAAATGTGGTCGGGAAATTTCAAAGCTGCGAAGACCAATACGCCGACCAATTCGTTTACAATTGCCGGTATAAGTATAGATAGCTATTTTAATCCGCAGAATGATTCTATTAACACTAATCTCAGAACGGAGATACAAAACGCATCCGAAAGCGCGTTTTTCAGTATATACACTTTCTATGGCGCTTCCGGGGATGTTACGGATTATGACGGGCCGGCAGACGACCTTGTCACAAAATGGAACAGCGGGGCGGGGATTGTTGTTCAGGGTGTTTTTGATACGGATCAGGTGGGTTATGGGAGTTCGCCCATATACGCCAGCATGGATGCTCTTGGTATGAATGTGAGGAAGGACGCGAATACGGTATCGTACAATTTGGTGCATAACAAACTCATGATAATAGATCAGGACACTGTTGTTACAGGTTCTCCTAATTTTACCGACGCCGGTTCAGCGGTTAATGACGAAAATATGATAATAATAAGGGACGCCAAAATTGCGCGGCAGTTTGTGAAATTTAACAAAAGGATTTATAACTATCCGACAGCTGATAGCGACACATCTGAAAGTCCTGCGGCAGATGGAACTGTTCCCGTTTCTGTGGCCAATGTCGGCGGTTCGTCCGCCGGTTCCGGGCAGATACAGGTAACGTGGGACATATCCACCGATGCTGATTTTTCGCGGTATTACATATTTATAGCGCAGGGAGCAGGGGACATTGTGCAGTCGGATTTGGCCGATGCGGAGGATAATGATAGTGATCATGATATTGATGAAGGAACATCTCTGGGTACAGGGGATGGAGGGCTGATCCCGGCAGGAGTTGTAACCACAAAAGCAACAGTATCTATAACTCTGTCAAAAGACAGTTGGGGAAACAATATTGTGGATGCTACCGATTATTATATTGCTGTTGTACAGACTGATAAGACTGCCAACGAATCAACTCTTGGCGCAACTTCTGTTGCGGGGCCTGTGCAATCAAGTGCGGCGGGAAATAATGATCCGGACGCGCCGTCGTTGGGGCCTACGACGAAGACGGGGCAGTTCCAGAGTGACGGGACGACAAATATTGCGGTGGGCGGAGAGGCATCTTCTACGACGGTGAAACTCTCCGCGATGATAAGCGATCCTGACGGCAACACTGTTAAACTTGAGCTGGAGATAAAGGATGTTCTCACGGGATTTTCAAATACGGCGAATTATACAGGAGCTTTGGTCGCAAGCGGTTCTACACAGACGATAACAGTTTCGGATCTTACGGAGGGTGTGACATATCAATGGCAGGCGAGAACGATAGATTCCAATGCCGCATTTTCCGACCCCTGGACGGTTTTTAACGGCGGGGTAGGTAATCATTTTGTTGTATTCCGGGCGGCTGATACGACGCCTCCGGCGGATCCGACCGGCCTTGGGGCGAGCGATCCTGAAACAGATGGGAACTTGAACGTAAGCTGGAACGTAAACGGAGAGGGTGACCTTGCCAAATACTGGCTTTATCGTTCTGCCGCAACAGGGGCTCTTTCAAGTAAGGTGGTAATTGCCACTGTCACCGCTCCGACGGTGACTTATGCTGATACGGGGTTGACCAACAATACGACATATTACTATCAGGTTACGGCGCTTGACACATCAGGCAATGAATCAGGGGGCTCAACGGAGGCCTCGGATTTTCCGACGGCTCCTTCGGGTGGTGTGGCCAACGATCATCTGGTTATTACAAAAGTGTACGTAAACGGAGCTGTAAGAT
>JAFCZZ010000443.1 GCA_019314085.1 Deltaproteobacteria bacterium
GGTGAAGGCGTTTCCGGCACCCCCCCCTATGTGAGGAATGAAGTCGGAGCTAAAGTCACCTCTGTATTTCGCTCGGAGGAGTCGCCATTTGCGCTCAAAGAAGGCGTTGAAAATCGGTTCATCGCGGAGCTGATGCTCCCAGCCCTTGGGATCGGTTACATCGATCCAATTATGGATGGCTCTCTGACAATCATCGGCATAGGAGTGACGGCCGATAATTCCCACGTCGAGCTCAAGGGTATCCATCTGCCGGGTGTTCTTGCCGTGGAAACCGATCGCGATATATGTCATCCCGGCATAGGGCCGGTCGTCTGCAATGATATCGCGGTAATCGGTCAGATCGGGGGAGATCCATGACAGTTTTAGCCCATGCGTGTACTGTCGGTCCGTATTGTAGAACAGATCGTTTTCCATATACAGGGTAACGGTGTTCATATGCCGCGCGATGTCATCCGCGGCAAAGGCCTGGCAGGGCAGGGTGAACATACAGCAGAGAAAAAATATGCATAATGGTTTCGTATGCATGGCACGATCCGTTTTTAGTAGTGTTGTAGGCCTACCTGTTTCCCTCCGTACTGTCAAGCCTTTGGAAGCGGTTTCGGGCATCATAAAAACCAACGAAGGGTTAGAGACCATATAAATTTTTCTTGACAGCCATCCGCAAAGGCTATAGATTGACCACTTAGTTCAAAAAATGACCGGGCGGTTTTCGCATGCATGGCGATAAAAAACAGGAGCGGAGAAAGGCATTGGAAGCCCTGACGAGGCGGGGTATCCTTGATGCCGCTGTGGGTCTGCTGACACGTGACGGCATTCATGGTCTGACGATGGAGCGGGTGGCGACGGAGGCGGGTGTTGCGAAGGGAACGCTGTACGTCTATTTCAAAAACAAGGAAGAGATCCTGGACGCGACCCTTGACGCGAGCTTTGATCCCCTGATCAGAGAATTGTCTGCCCTGCTGGATGACGGCCATGCCCCTGACAGGAAACTGGCGGAATTTTCTCTCTGCCATTTGCGGTTCTTCGACAAACACCGTGATCTGATCCGCGTCCTCTTTTATGATCGGGAGCGGATACATTCCGAGAAGAACCATTATGCCGACACGAGATACCGGACCTTTGTGGACCGGGTGGCCGATGTCCTGGAGGAGGGGGTCAGGCAGGGCCTGTTTTCCCCCTTGGATTCCATGAAGGTTGCCGCCATGTTTATCGAAGCCAATATGGGCATGGTGATGCAGCGAATCCATGACGGGGTTTCCGGCGATGTCGAAAGGGACGCACAGCAGATTACGGACCTATTTATGCGTGGATTGAAAAGGAGAATGTGATGCAACCCAAGAGTGGTGTGTATACAACCTGGAAGAGGAGTATGGTCTTCGTGGCCCTGCTGGGCGGTCTTGTGCTTGCAGGGTGCGACCGCGAACAGCAATCCCCTCCACCCCCTGTGCCGGAAGTATCTGTCGTAACGGTCCGACCGCACACAGTTGTCCTGACCGCTGAATTGCCGGGTCGGACATCCGCCTTCCGGATAGCGGAGATTCGCCCCCAGGTCAGCGGCCTCATACAGAGACGCCTGTTTACAGAAGGATCAGATGTAAAGGCCGGTCAGGCGCTCTATCAGATCGCTCCCGCTCCCTTTCAGGCGGCGCTCGACAATGCGAAGGCCTCCTTCAGCAGGGCTGAGGCCGGCCTGTCTGCGATGCAATCGAGAGCCAGGCGCTTCGAGGAGCTGCTTGCCATCAAGGCGGTCAGCCGGCAGGACTATGACGACGCGGCAGCTGCCCTAAAAGAGACAGAAGCCACTATTGAGTATTGGAAGGCGATGGTGAAGACGGCGCGGATAAACCGGGGATATACCAGGATCACGGCCCCCATCTCCGGCCGCATCGGCACATCCAGCGTGACCGATGGCGCCTTGGTAACGGCGTATCAGCCCGTTGCCCTGGCAACCATTCAACAGCTGGACCCCCTGTACGTGGATGTCCCGCAATCCACTGCCGAGTTGTTACGGTTGAAGCACCGGCTCGATACCGGTTCGCTGCATCAGAACGGGACAGAGCAGAGAAAGGTCCAGCTCATCCTCGGAGACGGTACGGTGTATCCCCAGGATGGCACCCTGCAGTTCTACGACGTCACGGTAAACCAAACGACGGGGACCGTCACTCTGCGGATTGTCTTTCCCAACCCCGACGGGGTCCTTCTCCCGGGGATGTTCGTCCGTGCCGTGGTGCGGGAGGGCGTCAATGAGGGGGCCATCCTTGTTCCCCAGCAGGCCGTATCACGCGATCCCAAGGGGAACCCGCTCACGCTTGTCGTGGATTCCCAGGGCACGGTCGAACAGCGACAGCTCGAACTCGACCGGGCCATCGGCAATCAGTGGCTGGTAACATCGGGTCTTGCCCCCGGCGAACGGGTCATCGTGGAGGGAATACAGAAGGTGAGGCCCGGATCACGAGTCAAGACGGTATCTTTTAACGGGGGCGACGTGAGCCGTCCTGAGGCTGACACCGCTGCCAAGCCCTCAACACCATTGGACTAACGGAGGAGCGAGATGCTGTCGAAATTTTTCCTG
>JAFCZZ010000444.1 GCA_019314085.1 Deltaproteobacteria bacterium
ATAGAAGCCTATCATCATAAGGATGACATATATGAAGTAGTTGCACTTAGCTATGATAAAATCCATTCTCGCTCTCCCTATCGTCTGGCCTTCCTGACCCCGCCACGTCTTCTCAGAAGCAGGATACACGCCATGCCCGCCGTGAATATAACCGTTGTCTCGCCAAGGGTGTCATACCCCCGGTAGTCGGCGAGGACGGACGTGACCATATTCGGCGTCGCCGTTTCCACCTCGGTATTCGTGATATACCGGGGCGATACATGGGTGCTGGCCGGCGAATTGGGATCACCCCAGTTCGGCATGTCAATGGTACCGTAGATAAGAAACGCCCCCGCAAGTATCGATACAATCAGGCCAAGGATCTTCAATCTTTTGTCCTCCTTGTCGTCTTCAGGACGGCGGCAACCAGGAGGATGGTCCCTATCCCCGCGCTGACCGATGCCTCCGTGAAGGCGACATCGACGGCGCCGAGCTGCGCCCACATAAGACACATAAAGAAGCTGTACGCCCCGAGGATCATAACCGCGCTCAGGAGGTCCCTGACGGTTATCGCCGCAACCGCGCACATAACGACAAATAGCTGAATAATAATATCAAAGGGTATGTTCATTTTTCCTCCCCCTTCACCCAGGGTTTGAGCCCATGCCGTATCCCCGCCCGGGAAATGGCGTGGGTCGCCGTCGGCTGGGCCAGAAACATAAACACCGCAATAAACACGATCTTCAGGGCGGTGAGGGAAAACCCCTCATAGAGGGCAAAACCGATCAGGCACAGAAATACGGCCAGCGTATCGCCCTTCCCCGTGGCGTGGAGCCGCGTAAAGAAATCGGGGAAACGCAGAAGCCCAATCGTTGCGGTCGTGAAGAAAAACAGACCACCGAGAAGACACACTACTGAGAGAGTACCTACTATATATGCCATATCTCTACCGTTCCATCTCCAGGTATTTTGCCGCGGCGATACAGCCGATGAAGTTCAGGAGGGCGTACACCATGCTGATATCGATAAACATATCAACCCGGTTGTACACATAGCCCAGGACAAGGAGTATGATCAAGGTCTTGGTGCCGATAGCGGAGATGGCGGCTATCCGGTTGAATACCCCCGGGCCGAATATAACCCGGTAGAGCACCAGGAAAACAAGGAGGCACATACCGAGGCCGACCGCAACAAAAAATTCATTCATATGAAACCCCAAACGTCAGTAATCTATCCGTTGTCTTCCAACTCTTCGTTTCGCTTCTTATCCCCAGGCAGGATTCCGCCTGTCGATATATCAAAAAATATGGAGTACATAATCGCCATAACCGTGAACCCGACACCCAGTTCAACCCCCAGTATCCCCAGAGACCGCGCATGCGCGGGATCGACGTGCAGGATAACGGACAACTGGCTGTAGTCGAGATAATTCCCGCCGAGGAGGAGACAGGTGAGCCCTATCCCCGCATAGATCAGGACGCCCAGGCTCCCCAGCAGCATGACGACGCCTTCCGGAATTCTTCTCTTTACCTCGTCATAGCCGTGGGTTATCAGGAGCAGGGACAGGCTTGCGGCCAGGATGACCCCCCCCTGAAAGCCCCCCCCGGGGCTGTAGTGGCCGTGCATGATCACGTACAGGGCGTACAGCTGTATAAAGGGGATAAAAATCCGGGCAATGGTCTTTATGATAATATCATCACTGCTGACAATCATCTACATACCCCTCTTCAATTCCGCGAATATACGGGACACATCCAATACATCCTGGATGTATATGTGGTCCGCCTCCATAAAGATATGTGCCACCCGGTCCTCCATCTCACCCGTATCCAGATCACCGGCCACCTTCCGATCGAGGGCATGTACCATGAATTCCCGATTTTCTATATCTATCGTGATGGTACCCGGCGTGAGCGTTATGGAATTGGCCAGCGTCACCCATGAGATATCACTCTCCAGCTTGGTCCTGAAGGTAATAATCTGGGGATCTATCGGCATCTTCGGTGACAGGGCAAGATAGGCGACATGGAAATTGGCCGTCACGATTTCACGCAGAAGCCAGGGGATATAGCGGAGAAATCTCTGGGCGATAACGCGGCCGTCCCCCACCCTCACATTGGCAAACAGCAGATCGTGACTGAGATACGCAACAATCAGCGAGCAGATGACGCCGAGGGAGAGATGAAAGGTATCGAACTTCCCCGACAGCAGCGCCCAAAATCCCAGCAACATCAAAAAGGTGGCAACGAAATTCTGAAGACCGGACCGTGTCGCCTGGGCACCCTTCAGGATGCCCTGGACCTTTTTCTCCTCCATCCACCTGGTCTCGGATGTCAACCTCGTGGCCGTATCAAGGAGGCCCACGGCCTGCACCTTCGCGTTTTCCAGGATACGAAAGGCATCATCCGCCGCATGGATAAAAAGTGTTACTTCCATAGTCTCAATCCCGACTCGCCGGGACTGTAACCGGTATAAAGAATACCGGCACAGCCGCATTTGTTATAAGAGTATAG
>JAFCZZ010000445.1 GCA_019314085.1 Deltaproteobacteria bacterium
GGCGACGTTGGGTTTAATCTCGATAGCTTTCTCATACTTTTCGATCGCCCTGTCATATTTTTTTTTGATGAAATATCTGTTTCCCTGGCGGTAATAGGTCTTTGACGAGGCGCAGTACGCCTCGACCACTGAAAACAGGAGCATACATACAAGCAGTGCAACAACCTTTAAGGCGATCCCCCTCATAGACAAAAATTCTCTCTTTTCAGAAAAGCTATGGGCGTCTTAACACAAATCGCACAGGAATATCCACCAATAGGGTAACGGGAGTCCCCATCCGCCGTGCGGGCTCGAACTCCCATGTTGCGACCGCCTTCATGGCGGCCCGGTCCAGGATCGGATGCCCCGAGGATTCTTTCACCTTTAAAGCAATCACCGTGCCATCAACCGATATCATCGCGGAGAGAAGGATCTCCCCCTCATACCCCCTCCTGCGCGCAAGCTCCGGATACCTCGGAGACGGGTTGCTCTTATAACAGGGGATAGGGGGCACTGTCACTCTTTTTTTGGTTTGCTGGCCCGTATTCTGCCCCGCCTGAAGGGGTGGCGGCCTTTCTGATATCTGGTCCGTTGCACCCTTCGGAGGGGTAACAATCTTCCTTCTTCCCTCTGCCGGGATAGCTGGCCTTTGTTCTACTCTCTTTTTGACCGCTACCACTTTACGGTCGTCTGTTTTTCGGTCCTCCTCCTTTTTTGTTTCAAACACCGCAACCGCGGAAATCTCTGGGCTCCTTTTATATTCGGAGATAATCGATACTGCAAGGGTCTTGTCCTCGGAAAGGGGCTGCGGTTGAGGCGCCGGAGTGCGCACCAGCGCGACGCTGCAGTGGAGAATAACAGCAAAAACAGCCGCAATGACAAGATTCTTTTCCGGCATTATTGGCGGTCCCGAACAACGTCTTCCGACATACCCCTTCCCCCCTGCCTACCGGGCTCCGTCTTCAGTGAGAGTCCGGCGATACCGGCCCTCTTCACCACATCGATGACCGATATGATCGCCTCGTACGAGGCCTCCCGGTCACCGGAGACGATAACCCGTGTTCCCGGTGATTCACGCTGGAGGAGGGAAAGGCGCGAGTGGAGGGTCCGTACATCCATCTCCTCCCCGTCAAAAAATACCGCCCCGCTCTTTGCTATGGTGATCTCGGAGATATCTTTACCCTCTACCCGAGCGGATGAGGAGACCGGCAGATCGACGGGAATTCCCCTGTTTATCGTCATCGACATCGCAAAGAATATAAACGCCACGAGGAGGAGAAAGACTACATCGATCAACGGTATCATCTCGATCCGTGCCGTGTTTCTCTGTCTTTTTGAAATCTTCATCATCTCCACCGATCAGACCGCTTCGGCATTTGTTCTCTCGTCCGAATCCGGCTCTCTACCCAATTCATTCCGTTTTGTGTCTCCCCTGTCTCTGGGCCTTTTCAAAGAGTATCTCCAAGGTGGTTCCGTACTTCTCCATCTCTTGCGTAGCCTTCTCAATTCTGGACAGGAAATAGTTGTAGGGGATGAGGCTGAAAATTGCTATGGCAAGACCGAAGGCGGTGGTAAGAAGGGCTTGCCCGATCCCCGCCGTAATCATCGCTGGATTCTCCACCCCCGCACTCCCCAGCATATTGAAGGAATATATGATCCCCGTCACGGTCCCCAGGATACCGAGAAGGGGCGCGAGGGTTATCATCGTATCAAGGGTGGGGAGATATCGCCGCATCCTCGCCACCTCTTCATCGGCGCTCATTCCGAGGGCGTCCTTCAATGAGAACTCCCGATGAACGATACCGCATACCAGGACTCGGACGGTGGGATCATGACAGTCCGCGACAAGCCTCCGGGCCTCTTCAAGATTCCCCTTCTCTATAAGGGACATAAACCGTCCCAGCAGTTTTGTGTCGCGCCTCTTCTTCTTTTGCAGCCAGAATATACCCCTCTCTATAACAATGGTGAGGGATACCAGAGAGCAAAAGAGGAGCGGGTACATAACCGGCCCTCCCTGATAAAAATAGTCCATCATAACTACAGATCCTTTCTACTGTTTCTTCAACGAAACCTCCGGATGAATGATCTCGACCATCCTCTCCAGCCCATTTACAATCCTGGGAGATGCAAGATCGATCAGGTCCGTATCTATGATGTGAATCCTGTCGTCCCTGACTGCGGGAATGGTCTTCCACCTCTTCCACCCGTCCCTGACGGTGGGGAAATTACCCCCCCTCTTCATAGAGGAGACAATAATGATGTCGGGTCTCTTGACAATGATGTCCTCTATGCTGCACCGGGGGTACCGCATCGTTGTCTCCCCATAGATATTCACCCCGCCGGCATGCTGTATCAATTCATTGTGGAGGGTATCCCTGCCGACGGTGATGACCGGGTTGATCCCTATCTGGAGGAATACCTGTGGCCTTTTCAGACCCTTCAGGGATGAGGCGATGTGTCCGACCCTCTTGTGCAAATTGGCAACCAGGGCCCGTGCCTCATCCTCCCTGCCC
>JAFCZZ010000446.1 GCA_019314085.1 Deltaproteobacteria bacterium
TCCCTTGATTTTCTTGGACGTGCGGTAAAGCGCTTATTTGTAAATTGGAAATCACCCTGTCTATATCTTAAAAAAATCAACCTTTAGATGGGTGCCCATGAAGAGGATGTCTGATGGATGAGAAGAGTGAACTGCTGAGAAAACGGAAAGAGAAGATGAACGCCCTGCAGAATATGGGGGTTGATCTCTATCCGAATGATGTAACAATAACCGCGACCACCCAGTCCTTGATCGACCGGTTCGGCGACATGGATAACGAGGACCTGACAGGGATTGAAGAAAAATTTGCGCTGGCAGGACGGTTGATGGCGGTGCGAAACTTCGGCAAGGCCGCGTTCGTAAGCATTCAAGATCGAGAGGGCAGAATACAAGGGTATATAGCGAGGGACAAGGTCGGCAGAGACAGCTACACCATCTTCAAGAAATTCGATGTCGGAGATATCGTCTTTGTCTCGGGTGGTCTCCTGAAGACGAGAACCGGCGAGTTGACGGTCGATGCCGCCGAGATACGGCTCCTGTCAAAGGCGGTGAGACCCTTACCCGAAAAATGGCACGGTCTCACCGATGTCGAGGCCCGGTACCGGCAGAGACCCATCGATCTTATCATGAATCCGGGGGTCAAGGAGGTTTTCTATGTAAGAAGCCGGGTTATAAAACTGATTCGCGATTTCATGCAGGATAGGGATTTTCTTGAGGTGGAGACACCGATGATGCACCCTATGGCCGGTGGAGCGGTAGCACGACCCTTCAAAACATACCATAATACCCTCGATATGGACCTTTATCTGCGAATCGCACCGGAGCTGTACCTGAAGCGCCTGATCGTCGGAGGGCTTGAACGGGTCTTTGAGTTAAACAGAAATTTCCGAAATGAAGGGATATCGACATCTCACAATCCTGAATTCACCATGATGGAGTTCTATCAGGCCTACGCCACGTACGAAGACCTGATAATGATGACGGAAGAAATGATCACCTCTGTCGCTCTGGAGATCTTTGGTTCTCTTAAGTTTGAGTATCAGGGGACTTCGATTGACCTGAGTCGCCCCTGGCAGCGCCTGACGGTGAAAGAGGCTATCCTGAAATACTCAGATGCCGCACCCGATGTCCTGGAAGACCGGGCAAAGGCCGCTCGATACGCACGGAACTTGGGACTGTCAGTTGATGACGATGAGCCGCTGGGGAAGGTCATCGTGGCCATCTTCGAGGAGATGGCGGAGGCCAAGCTCATTCAGCCGACCTTTGTGACCAGTTACCCCATAGAGGTCTCTCCTCTTTCAAGGAAAAGTGCCGCCGACGGTGGTTTCACCGACCGTTTTGAGCTGTACATCTACGGAAGAGAACTCGCCAACGCCTTTTCAGAGCTCAATGATCCTGAAGACCAAAGAAACAGATTCGCCATGCAGTTGAAGGAACGGGAGGCAGGAGACGAGGAGGCCCATGAAATGGATGAAGACTACATCAGTGCCTTGGAATACGGTATGCCACCGACGGCGGGGGAGGGGATAGGGATAGACCGCCTCGTCATGCTCTTTACTGATTCCCCATCCATCCGGGACGTGATACTCTTTCCCCATATGAGGGCAAAGAAAGATGTGCGTTGATCACCAACCTAACACGGAGAAGCGGGATAAAAGCGTTAACGGAAGTATCTTCTGCCGGAAAAACGCAGAAAATAATTTCTAACTTACTAACAGGTTCCCCATACGATGTCATATGAATTCTTCATAGGCCTGCGGTATCTCAGGGCGAAGAGAAGACAGACCTTTATATCGGTCAACACCGTTTTCTCGGTGGCGGGCATCTTCTTGGGAGTTGCTGCGCTCATCATTGTGCTGGCCGTTATGAACGGTTTTGAAACGGAGCTTCGCGACAGGATACTGGGGATCAATTCCCACATCGTCCTGATGGAATACAATGGGGGGATGAAGGATCATGTCGGGGTAATGAAGAAGATCGAAGCGATCGACGGCGTGGTTGCCTCCACTCCGTTTATATACGGCCAGGCCATGCTGAAAAACGAGGGGAGGGTCACCGGTGTGATCCTGCGCGGCATGTCGATCGAAACCTCCGCCGATGTCATAAATCTGGGAACGATGAAGGAAGGGGATATTACATATCTCTCAGGAGAGGGGAACAAAACGGACCTGCCCGGCGTCGTCATCGGCAAGGAACTGGCACAGAATCTGGGGGTCACGCTTTTTGATGCGGTGGAAATTCTCCTCCCCATGGGGATTCCCACCCCCATGGGGGTGGTCCCCAGGATCAAGGAGTTCAGCGTGGTAGGTGTTTTTGATTCGGGCTCATACGAATATGATTCGACGCTCGTCTTCATGTCACTCGAAAACTGTAAAAAATTTCTCAATATGAAGGACACGGTTACCGGAATTGAAATAAAGGTGGACGATATCTACGGGGCGGGAGTGATCGCGAAGGCCATAGAACAAAAGCTCGGATACCCGTACTGGGCACGAAGCTGGATGGAGATG
>JAFCZZ010000447.1 GCA_019314085.1 Deltaproteobacteria bacterium
ATTAAATTTTTTTCCCCGTGGTTCCGCGGGTTCCGCCGCTCCGCGGGAACCCTCAGCAGTCCCGCCTCCTCCTGAGCCACGCGAACACGCTGACGACAAGAACGGGGTAGCAGAAGGTGGCCAAGAGCAAGAGCAACTGCTTCCCGATCACCGTCACGGATCCGCCCCCCTCTTCCTGATCACGTCCTCATCGTAGACCCTGCTGGTCTGCATCAGCAGGACCCTCCCGTCCCCGAGCCTTATCTCGACGTTCCTCAGGAAGATCCTGGCGACGACTCCCTCCACCCTCCCGAACTCCTTGGACTTCACCTCGACCTCGTCCCCCGGGACCAGCTCCTTGGATACCCTGAGCCAGATCCCGGAGACCGCATTCTGTATGACGTCCTTGACCACGGCCATGAAGCTGGCCACCACTATGCCTATCAGCACACTCCATCCGAAGTCCATGGTACATCCCTCCGGGACCCTACACCTCTACCTCCTTATTGCCCTTGCGTGCGTCCACCACTCTGTATCCGTACTTCCTCCATGCCCTGGCAAGGATCCTGAGTGCCTCCTCCTCGCTCCTGGGCTCACCCTCGGCCTCGATGATTCTGTCTATGTCCTCCTGCACCCTCTTGACCAGTCTACCGAACTCCTCGTCCACCACCTACAGCCCCCCGGTCAGGGGTCCACCTCGGCCCTCACGAGCCCCACGTACTCCTCCGGGATGGGCCCGCGCCTGCGCCTGCCCGACGGAACCCCTAGATCGCTCCGCATACCACGAGCATTATGGTCGCCGAGATATATAGCCCTACCGCGTACTGCTGGAGATCGCGGTGCGCCTTGTCCCTGATCTCCACGAACTCCTCCAACTCGTAGATCACGAACGCGAGGAAGGCGAGAACCGCCAGGACCGGGTGGACGAGGGCGAACCAGGGCGTGACGAGTCCCGCCGCGCAATGCGGGATTGCCTCCCAAGACCACTCTTCTAGGCCGAACATGGCGAACTACCCTTCGGTTCTAGCGGGGATCGGACAGGAGATGAGTCATCATTGAGAAACTCCTTCTCAGCGGATTCGCTCTCGTCATCCCCCCGCCTCAGCCAGTGAATATCAGCGCGACCCCGAGGACCGTCCGGAGGACCCTGAACGCCGTCCTGACCATCGCGTCCTTCTCCAGCCTCAGGTCCTCCTTGTACCAGCCGACGCTCCCCGCCCCGTCGATCACCAAGATCGTGCCGACGACTTGGCCTATCATTTCCACCGCCTGAGTCTAGATAGAACTCCTGCCCTCCTGAGGGGCTTGGTGGGCAGTCTGTATGTCTGCTGAAGAGCTTGGTATTTCTCCCTAGTCTCCTTCTGCCTGAGCCCCCGCCTGCAGTATTTCCTCAGCCCCATTTGACTCACCTCCTCGTACTGTGACCAGTTGAATAAGACCCAGGGCTCGTAGGTCCACTCCCCGATCGTCGCGGGCCTCCTAGGGCTCCAGATGACGGGATAGCGGGTCGGCGGCGTGTCGAGGGTGGTCTCTATCAGGTGCCACCGGGGGATCTCCTCCGGGACCTCCTGGTACCTCACGATCGTCCAGGCATGGCCACCCAGGACGTTGCCCTTCTTGTCCTTCACCACCCCCAGGACATCGTAGACGTTCCTGTTGCGCGGCCGGTCCACTATCCTCCCGCACAGGGCCGTGCACAGGATCGCGCTCCCGTCGCAGTTGTGGACGAAGAGGTCTCCGGCTATGAAGATGTGCGGGGGAGGGACATTGATATCGTACACTATTGAGCCCTTCCCGTAATCTAGCGGTTTGACCGTCCAAGATGAGGCCCTCTTCTTTGCGGTGTCCCCGTGGCGGATTTCCATATTTTTGCCGTGATCGTGGATGCTAAACGGCTCGCCTATTTTGTAGTGCAGAATGCCGAGCCCGAACATGAGTATCTTCGAGGTGTTGGTTCCGGCATCCCCGGCATTGAAGCCATCTATGAAGCCGCGTGCCGCGCGCTCCGAGCCGTGGAGAACCGCATCCGGCACCTTCTTGCGGCCGCCCCACGTATAACACCTCCCCCTGAATACTTCGATGAGCCTCATTAGGGAGCCCCTGGCCTTCTTGCAGCCCTTTCCGCTCCGCTTTGCCCTGGCCTCCAGGCTGAGCAGGGGCTTGTTCCTGACCCCCAAGTTTGTTTTGACCCCCTCCTTTTCCCGTTCCACTATTTCAAAGGTCAGCGAGCGGACCCTGAATGTCCTCCTGACCATCGTCTCCTCCATGATCTCCTTCGCCCTTTCAAGGAGCCGCTCATCCGTGTTCCATATCCTCCAGTACCCGCTGGGGGAGCACGACCCCTCGGCGCAGAAGAGGCCGTAGAGCCAGGCCACGTCATGGTCTTGACATGAGAATGGGTTGCCCCCGTGGTCGAAGATCTTGAACGGCTTCTCGGTAGTCCACAGCGACGCCCTTTTCTCCCTGGCATCCAGGGGTGTCAGGAACTCCCTGTTCCCGCCCCCAAATTT
>JAFCZZ010000448.1 GCA_019314085.1 Deltaproteobacteria bacterium
GATTCTGCTTCTCCACGTCATCTTCAAGAAGGGCCTGAGCGCATCAGAAAAGAAGGCGGTCCTCGGCGATAAGTTGAACCAGATCAGGGACATCATCAACGAAGAAAACATCCCGTGGAACGACGGATATCTCGACCCTTTCCCCGTTGCATTCCTCCTGGGTGAAGGGATCAACGTCATCGCGGAGGAGATCATGCAATCCCTGGAAAACGGCGAATAAAAGATGATTGCTATTATCGATTATGAGGCGGGGAATCTAACGTCGGTCGCACGGGCACTGAGACACATCGGCGCGGCGTGCACCATCACCAAACAGCACGATGAGATTCGTGCATCCGAACGGGTGATATTCCCGGGCGTCGGCGCTGCGGGAGAAGCAGTGGAGATCATACGGCGCGAGGGGCTCGACGGCGTGATGCGCGAGAGCATCGCCCAGGGGAAGCCCTTCCTCGGGATCTGTCTGGGGGCACAGATCATACTGGGGGGGAGTGAGGAGGATAACGGTACCGACTGCCTGGGGATCATCCCCGGCACGGCGAAGCGGTTCCGGTCAGCGCACATCAAGATTCCGCATATGGGGTGGAACGACATATCCATTACACGCCCCCATCCCCTTTTCGATGGGGTGGACACGAGGGCACAGTTCTACTTTGTTCATTCATACTACCCCGCGCCTGACAAACAAGAGAATATCATAGCGACGACCGACTACGGAATTCCCTTTGCATCCGTAATCGGCCACAAAAACGTCATAGCCACCCAGTTTCATTTAGAAAAGAGCGGACGCCACGGGCTGCAGATATTGAAAAACTTCTGCAGCTGGGACGGCAGGGTATAGATATGCTGAGCAAGAGAATCATCATCTGCCTGGATGTCAGAGAGGGGAAAACGACCAAGGGCATCAAATTCAAGGAGAATATCGATATAGGCGACCCGGTTGCCATGGCGGCCCAGTACTACGAACAGGGTGTGGATGAACTTGTTTTCTACGACATCACCGCCTCATCCGATAAAAGAAATATCATCATAGACGTGGTCGAAGGTGTGGCGAAAGAGATATTCATCCCTTTCTCGGTGGGGGGGGGTATACGCTCGCTGGATGATATGCACCGTGTTCTGGTCGCCGGGGCTGAAAAGATCAGCATCAATACCGCCGCCGTCCAGGATCCCGATCTTATCTACACGGGGGCCAGGGCATTCGGGAGCCAGTGCATCGTCTTGGGGATGGATGCAAAAAAGGTGGAGAAAACACCCGCTATCCCCTCCGGATATGAGGTATACATCAACGGCGGGAGGACACCGGTGGGGATGGACGCCACCGAGTGGGCCCGGCGGGCCCAGGGACTGGGGGCCGGTGAAATCTGTCTCAATTCAATAGACGCGGACGGCACGAACACGGGGTATGAGCTTACCCTGACCTCTCTCATCTCCGATACCGTCTCCATACCGGTCATCGCGTCCGGAGGCGCCGGAGAGCCCCGGCACCTGTATGATGTCTTCACCTCATCGGGCGCGGATGCGGCGCTCATCGCCTCAATGGTCCACTACGAGCGATATACCGTGGCCCAGATAAAGGCATATCTGGCAGGGAAAAACATCCCCGTACGGACACTTATCTAGCTGACATTGCTAATATTTTTCATAAAGTAAGCATTTTTTCTTGACATAGCATCCCTATTCCTTTACCCTCCCCGCCCAAAAGGATCGAAGCGCCTATCGATTCGTTATAGGGAGTGTACCATGAGCGAGGATTTGCCATTACACCGGCACTCCGCTCTGATGTGTTGGATGACATTTATCATCGGAACGGTTGTGCTTTTGATTATTCCAGGGGTATTTCACGATTACAGCCCTCTGCAGACACCGAACGATTTTGTAGTCTCTTCAGCCACCACCCTTCAACCATCGGACCCATCTTCCCCATCGTCTCCACCTGCAGAAACCGATCCTCTGTTCCGTTCAATCATACAAGAGGCATCGGATCTCTATGAGGTAGAACCGGAACTCATACAGGCCATCATCATGGCGGAATCGAGTTATAATCCCAGGGCCGTTTCCAAGAGGGGCGCACGCGGGCTCATGCAGCTCATGCCAACAACGGCAAAGTCCCTCGGCGTGGAGGACAGTTTTAATCCTGAGCATAATATACATGGCGGGGTTAAATACTTTAAACGGCTTCTCGACAGATTCGACGGGGATACCGGGATGGTCCTCGCGGCATACAACGCCGGGAGCAAAAAGGTCAGAGAATACCAGGGGATACCGCCATTCAAGGCCACACGACACTATATCAAGAAGGTCTTCTCCTACTACAACCGCTATAAGACGGACTCTGACCGGGTATAGGCGTAACCGGGCGGGGAATCTCCTGTTGTTAAGGGAACTGTTTGTTTCGTACTCGCTCGCTTACCCCGCTGTTCCATTCAATCGCCTCCACCCCCCAGTACCGCGTACAGTCTCACGCGGCCGGCAAGCTTCGCCAG
>JAFCZZ010000449.1 GCA_019314085.1 Deltaproteobacteria bacterium
CCATGGGAATAGACGCAGGTGGTGGGCAGCACCTCAACCCCCTCATGCTCAGCGAGCTTGTCGCACTCCTCGCTGTCCACCGGGATCACCGCCATCTCCATGTCGCCAAAGTAGCCCTTCTCGTAGGCGTCGCTTAATGCCTGCATGTAGTTCTCGGTTGCCGGGAACTCCTTGCCAACGAAGGTGACGGCGATACGCTTTTTCGCCCTTAGCTGCTCCTGGTATTTCGGGACCTCACAGGAGATGACTTCGTCCTCCATCATTCTCCCTCCTTCCCTTCCACAACGGCTGTTGGTGTGACCCTCAGCTCCCTCTCCTCCACGAATCTGGGCAGGCTTTCATCGGGCGCAAGCTCGCCAAGCTCGACCTCGCTTGCCCTTCCCCTTCAAGTAGTCGATGTACTCCTGGCACAGCTGCTCGTCCCCCTGGCAAGTCTCGCAGCTGGTCTCCCCGACCGCCTCGGTTATACAGCTCGAAAGTTTATTATCCTCCCAGAGGGTCACAATGATCCTTTTGCCTTCTTTGCTTAACTCGAAGATTTTTCTGGCTTTTTCCATTTCCTGCCTCCCACAGGCACTTCTTCCATCAACGTCCCCGATCAGCCCCAAAAAAGGGCAATTTTGGTGCGCTTAAGGCGATTTTTGGGCTACCCCTCGGCCTCAACGCTCTTTATCTTGTAGCCCACCTCGGGTGAGGTGAGGTGGGCCTGCCAGGCGAAGTAGAGCTCATCCCCGCCCTCCTCCGCCGTATAGCAGCACTGCTTGCCGTCCCCCTGGAAGACGCAGCTCGTCACCATGCCATCGGTCCAGACGGAGACCACAACTTTTGGCCCCCCCTCCTTCCACAGCTCGGCGGCGTGCTTTATCAGGGGTGCCGAGAGCACAGCCTCCCCTGACTTGCAGACCCCTGCCTTTCGGCATTCCGTGTTCAGCTGGGCGAGTGCCTCTCTCAATCCTGCCATAACTCCACCTCAATACTCCTCAGGGAACAGTATGGTGGTCGCTGACCTGTCGGCTTCTGTGATGATCCATATCTTTGGCAGGGGCCACTTCTCGTAGGCCGAGAACAGCCTCCCGCCATAGCGAAGCGCCTCCTCGTTTGCTTTCTTGTCCTCAGGATCGAGTTCTCCCCAGTCGCCGTCCGCATGGCGCCCCAAGCATGCGCCAACAAACCTGCGGAACTCGTCATCCTCCTTAATCCTAGCGGCAACGGCCCTAGTTACCACCACCTGCCCGAGCTCGAATCTCGTTGGTGGCGGTGGGGGGGGAGTCTCGACAATCCCCGCCTGCCACGCCTCATACCGCAACCACTTACCAAGCAGCTGGGTTCCTTCACGGGTCTTAACGAATTTGTAGAAATCGTCAAGCTCATCCGGCCTGAAGTATTTCAGCGCTATCGGGCGGATGTCGTCTACTGTGAGGTCCCTTCGGTGCTCGACGTACCAGCGTGCCAACTCCTTTATGCAGTCCTCTTCCTTGGAAGGGTTTGCTGTTTCCCCAGCCATGACTACTCCATGGTGCAGACCCGTCTCGCCTCAGCCCATGCCTCTCCCACCGGGAGCCTTGCCCGCTTCTCCTTCTCCATTATGTCCCACGCCCGGCACATAACGTAGGCCCTGATGCCCCTAAAATCCCAACATCGAGGCGGAGTCTCCAGTATCCTCTCGCAGTGGGGGGAGATCGGGCTCATGTGGATGCGCTCGCCCGAAAGCTCCTTCGCCACCTGCTCGGCGATCCTGGAGCCCACAAGGGTTGCCGCCTTCACCGCCGCCTCCTCTGCTATCCTTGATGCCTCACTGGGCCTGCCCTTACTCTCATAGTATCTCTCCCTGAGCCTTTCCAGCTCATTCATAGCGGACCTCCTTAATCGGCTGGCCCCCAGTTTCCTGGTATAGCCTTCTTAATAGTGCTATGCCCTCCGGATCGTCTGTCCTCAGGTCTTCCATTATCATATCGGCAGTCCCGTCAAGCTCCCCTTTCGTCCAGCCTTCAAGCTGGGGCGAGCGGGCTATGCCCATGGCGACCGCCCTCAGCAGGATGACCATCTCGAGCCCGACCCTGGTTAGTTCGCTGCGGGGGACCTCTTCTCCCATGGGGGCTAGCCTCCCTCCCGTTTCCTCCTCTCCTCAAGGAAGGCCTTCAGGTCCAGAAGCGGCGGGCAGCTCTCGCACTCCTCATGGCTCTTGGGGCTCACCCCCATGAGCCTTGACAGGAATTCGTCCCTGATATCGCCCGCCAGCGCCGCCACCTCCTCCATGTCCTCCACGCTCTGCATGGCGGTGATTTTGTGCCGCAGCAGCCTCGACCTCTTCAGCGCCCACTCGGCAAGATGACGGTCTTCGCCTGTGAGCCCCACTATCTCCTGCGGGGCGAGGTCGATCCTTTCCATCGCATTGAGTTCGTCCAGGGCTAGCCCGATTCTTCTCACCGCCTCCGGGTCCTTGAGACCGTTCTCCCGGGCGAACCTGAGCCCCTCGGAGAGCATGGAGGAAGCGGCGCTGAAATGGTCGCGGGAGCAGCTAAGGCAACCTGTCCCTGTGGCCGGTGGCCTAGGTTGCGGCCTGGGACTCTCCAAAGGGGGCAAATTTGAGGTTTTGGCGGCCTCAAGCACCCTCTCCAGCCTGTCCCACCTCTCCATGGGGTCTCGGCGAGGCGAAAGCCACCTCTCCAGCGGCAGCCTTGCCAGGATGAGTGCTATGCTATCCACCATTCCCATGGCACCACGCCCACATTGCGGTGCGGGTTTGAAGGGGATGCTCAATGGTTACCATACACCATAAAATGGTCTGCAACCATTTTCTCCCACCATAGAGCGCACCATTCATGGTAACCATTCCCATAACCACTAATGGTTAAGAACCTGCCCCGGAATGGTTGAGAAATGGTTGGGGAGGGGCGACCATTATTGGTGTGCACGGTGCCAAGAATGGTTGGGGAATGGTTGGGGAATGGTTGGGGAATGGTTGGGGAATGGTTGGGGAATGGTTGGGGAGGCGACCGTGCATGGTGCCAAGAATGGTTGCGCACGGTGCCAAGAATGGTTGCGGAATGGTTGGAAAAGGGGCGACCATAATGGTTGCGCTGGCACGGGAATGGTGGTAAAATGGTATGGGGTCGGAGCCATGCTTCGGCCCTTTTGTGTCATGGACCTTATTTGGAAGTGTCTTGGCTGCAAGGAGAGCCAGCCGGGAACCGCTGCTGGTTCGGGCAAGATGCTGACGCACCGCAGGCTGGCTGGTCCCGACCACAAAGCGGTGCTGGTTGATGCCGAGACGGGCGAGCCTGTCCGCACCGAGGACGGCAGGGAGGTGGCCTCGCTCAGGGTGGCGCAGTCGCTCGGGCTTGTGGCCAGGGAGCCGAAGAAGCCGAAGATCAGGGGCTTTGGCGGCGGTTCGGGGGCGGTGGCGGCCACAGTGAAGCCGGAGAGGGTGGAGATCGACCCCGGCCTGCTTGCCCTCTACGAGTGGGACCGCCTCATATTCCCCGACGCCGAGTTCAGCTTTTCCGAGTGGCTTTACGACTGCGTTGTCGGCTTCCACATCCAGAACGCCGACAGGCTGAAGCTCGAGCGCCTCTTTCTGGAGCAGGTGGAAAACGTTGCAGGTGCATGATGGACAAGGGCAGCTTCCTTAGAATAGCGTGGGGAGGGCAAAAGCCGCCCGAAGGCGATGCCCCACAGATCTCCAAGGAGCGGGTTTTCGCACTCAAGGACACGGTGAGCGCGGTGAGGAGCACCATCGAGGAGGCCCAGGGGCTTATGGAACTCATGGGCATAAAAGGGGGTGGAAGAGTGGAACCTCAAGACCAGGTCAGGGCGATAAGGGAGTACATTGAGGAGAGCCAGAAGCTGGCCGGGATGCTGGGGGGGAAGCCCGGCCAGCCCATAGTCATCAACAAGGAGGCGGTTTCCAGAACCTTCTTTGTTGACGAGGAGGGAAATGTCAGGAGCCTGGAGGCCGGGGAGCCGATAGTGCTGAAGCAGGGCGGCCAGCCGGCGCAGCCCAAGAGCTATGTGGTGGACGCCGAGGGGAATGTGAGGGCCCTTGAGCCCGGCGAGCCGGTGGTGGTCACCAAAGAGGGCATGCCCGGAACCTACTTCGTGGACGAGGAGGGCAATGTCCAGGAGCTCCAGCCTGGCCAGCCAATCGTCATCACCAAAGAGAAGACGGCCAGGAGCTACTACGTCGATCCGGAGGGGAACGTGAAGGAGCTCCAGCCTGGAGAGCCGATAGTGGTCAGGCAGGTGGCGCAGCAGCCGTCCCCAAAGACCATCCTGGTCAAGCCCGACGGCTCGACCGAGGAGGTGTCCCCGGGGCAGCCGATCATCATCGAGAGGAACACGGCACCCCCGGAG
>JAFCZZ010000450.1 GCA_019314085.1 Deltaproteobacteria bacterium
CCCGTTTTCCCCGCCTCTCCCGGGGCCGGAGTGCAGACGCCCGATATATTGGTGTCAGTCTTTTCCACTTTCGTTCCTCTCCTGAGTTTTGGATTACTCCTTACTCTTTACTCCTTACGTAAAGCGTTCTCTCAAAGGCCGTTCGAATGGCCTGAAAATTAAAGGATGCCTTGTTTCTCGGCATCTTTTTCTTGATCCCCTCTTCGATGCTCTCGAGGGAGACAAGTCCCGACGCCCTGCAGAGTGCGCCGAGCAGGGGTGTGTTCACGACGGGGACCCCGGCCATGCTGAGATGATGCTCACGGGCTATACCGGCGGCGTCGACCGTCGCCACGGAGAGGCACCTTTGGACCCCGATTTCCATCGGCTTCAGGGGCGTATTGACGATAACGATCCCTCCCTCTCTGAGCATCTCCTCGCCGGTCGCCGCATCAAGCAGAGACTCATCCAGGATAACGGCAATGTCTGCCGGCGCGACCTGTGAAAAGGTCCTGACCGGCTCGTCCGATATCCTCGTTGAGGCGGTGAGGGGGGCACCCCTCCTCTCCGGCCCGAAGGTGGGGGCGGAGGTGACGCCCAGGAACCCCTGGATATAGGCCGCCTCCGCCAGTATCTGCGCCGCGAGGACAACCCCCTGGCCGCCCCTGCCGTGCCATAATATCTCGTGCATCGCCATGGTCTCTCCCACAAAAAAGGCCATGAAGCTTTCGCCCATGGCCTTCAAATCCTTATCTGTTGTTGTGTCACACCACAGAGACGACAGGCCGCGGGTATATAACCCTGCTAAGAGCGAGGCTCAGCAGACCACGTACATCCAAAAGCCCTGTTTCCGGAAAACCTGTCATAACAACGTATCCCTTTCAATGTCAGGTACCTCCTACACTGGGAACGCGTAAAAGTCAATGTTCAATATCTGATTTTTGATGTTGAGTTGAAAATTGAAACATTCGCAAAAAGTTTTATCAACTTGTCATTTCGACCACCATTTTGTCATTTCGAATCCCGATTTATCGGGATGAGAAATCTTATACGACATAACAATATAATAATACTAGATTCCTCGTCGTCAACGCTCCTCGAAATGACAAAATTCAAAGCTCTCATTTCGTCATTATTCGGCATCCAGCAGCTGCAGTTCCCCTTCCACCTTCTCGAGCAGCGGGGAAAAGGTTTCGGGGGCGAGCGCCGACAGGGAGATCGCGTCGAACCGGCGGCAGAGGTTATCCAGAACAACCCTGTCCGAAAAGAGGTCGATCTTGTTGAATACGCGAAGACATCTCTTGTTCTTCAGATCGAGTTCCTCCAGTATCTTTTCCACCGCGAGGACCTGATCCTCAAACCCGGAATTACTGACATCGATAATATGGAGGAGAAGGTCGGCCTCGTCCAGTTCCTCCAGTGTCGCGCGGAAGGCGGAGGCAAGCTCCTTCGGAAGGTTCCGTATGAATCCCACCGTGTCCGTGATGATCGCCTCCCTGTCGCGGGGAAAGCGGAGGCGCGAGCTCTTCGGGTCCAGTGTGGCGAAGAGGAGGTCCTCGGTCAGGACACGGCTCTGTGTCAGGGCGTTGAGGAGTGTCGATTTTCCCGTGTTCGTATATCCGATGATGGAGATGACGGGGAGTCCCCGCTTTTTTCTGAGGCGCCGACGCTGGCCCCTCCCCTTCTGTACGTTTTTCAGCTCCTTCTTCAGGCGGCCGATCCTCTCGCGGGCCCGGCGCCGGTTGATCTCGAGCTTCGTCTCCCCCGGGCCGGTCCCCCCGATCCCTCCGGTCAGGCGGGACATGGCGGTGTTCTTTGTCGCCAGCCGGGGGAGGAGGTACTGCATCTGGGCGAGCTCGACCTGGATCTTCCCCTCGCGGCTGTGGGCGCGCCGGGCGAAGATGTCCAGTATCAGCTGTGACCGGTCGATCACCTTCAGGTCGGTAAAATCGGTAATGGAGCGCACCTGGGCGGGGGAAAGCTCGTGGTCGAATATCAGGAGCCCCGCCCCGATCTGAAGCGCCCGTATGACCAGGTCGGAGAGCCTGCCGCGCCCCATCAGGTACCGGGGGTCGTAGTTTCTCCGGTGCTGTACGACGGCGTCGAACACCTCCACGCCGGATGAACGGGCCAGTTCCCTCAGCTCGTCCAGGGAGCCCTCGCCGCCCTCGAGGGGCTCCGTCTCGACCCGTATCAGGATCGCTCCCTCGGCGGACTCCACCCGCCGCGGCCGCCGGCTGCGCGCGAACTGTTCCTCCAGGGCCTGTATGAATTCGGTGAAGTTCAGGGCCGCCCCGGAGACGGGGATCGGGTCCATCAGGAGCCAGTACACGCCCCCGGGATTTTCGGGGATCAGGTGCGCCGAGTGCATCCTGCCGGGCCGCCCGTCCTCGTCGACCTCGATGGCCGAGACCATATCGAGTCGCAGGAGGGCGAGGTCGGTCAGATCGTCCCCGGTCAGCGGCTCACCGCCGAGGTGGGTG
>JAFCZZ010000451.1 GCA_019314085.1 Deltaproteobacteria bacterium
CGACAGGGCCGAGTTCGGGTTTATCGGGCCGATCCGGGGTGTCACCTGCCCCTATGCGATGATACGGCTTGCGGAAGAGATCGGAAGGGCAAAGGCGAAAGAACTCATTATGACCTGTGAGCGTATACCTGCCTCCGAGGCACTGAGAATCGGTCTTGTCAACCAGGTGGTTTCCCACGATGGGCTGATGGAGGCGGTTCTCGATCTGGCCCGCAGGTTGCGCAGGGCGAGCCCCCTGGCGGTGCGACACACGAAGGAGGTTATAAACCGGGGTCTGGGCGGATATGAACTGAGCGCCGCCATCTTTGAGGAGATGCTCACGAGCGAAGACGCGATTGAAGGTGCCATGGCGTTTCTCGAAAAGAGGAAACCCAACTGGTGTGGTCAATCATGACGGATTCGTAAAGATCGGCGAACCCAATGTAGTGAGAACGCACAGGAGGTATTGTGGCATGGCCGAGATTTCAGCTGATTATGGAAGCTTTAAAGGCGTGGACGGGCTTAGTATCTTCTACCGAAAATACCAGGCCGATGGCGAGAAGGCACGGGTGGTAATCGCACATGGACTGGGTGAACATTCCGGTCGCTATGGCAACGTCGTCAATCGGCTTCTCCCCCGGGGGATCAGCATCTGGGCGCCGGATCACAGGGGACACGGGCAGAGCGATGGTCCCCGGGGTTATGTATTCTCCTTCTACCAGTACATTGACGATCTTCACAGCCTGATCGGCCTCGCCCGGGACACACTGCCCGAAGGGGCAAAGATCTTTCTCCTGGGACACAGTCTTGGGGGACTTATCGCGCTTAGATTTGCCGCCCGTTTTCCGGAAATAATCGATGGTTTGATTGTTTCGGCACCCGCGCTCGGACTGCCCAAAGAACCTTCCTCTGTCCTGGCCTTTATCGTAAGGATACTGTCCACCCTCCGGCCGACCTTCAGCCTTGCCAACGGTCTTGATGCGTCGAAGATCAGCCACGATGAAGAGGTGGTCCGCGCGTATCTGGATGATCCCCTGGTTCATGACCGAGTCACCGCCCGCTGGTTTACCGAATTCGCGTCGGCCATGGAAGTTGCCGGCCGGTCCGCCTCTGAGATAAATATTCCCTTCCTGATGCAGCTCGCGGGGGACGATCACCTGACGAGTGCGGACGCATCGAAACGGTTCTTTGAGAGTCTCCCCCTTACCGACAAGACACTTTACATCTACAAGGATCTCTACCACGAGATATACAACGAAACTCAGCAGCAAAGGGAGCGTGTACTGGATGATCTGGATACATGGCTCATGAAACACATCTGACGCGAGAGGAGGTGCATGAAAATGGCGCACTATGTTGGAGCTGTAGATCAGGGAACAACCAGCAGTCGCTTTATCATCTTTGATCATAGCGGGAAGATCGTCGACCTCGATCAGAAGGAACACAAACAGATCTTCCCCAGGCCCGGATGGGTGGAGCATGATCCTCTCGAAATATGGAAGAACACACAGGCGGTCATCCGCGGCGCCCTGAATAAGGCCGGGATCTCCGGGAAGGACCTGGCGGCGATCGGCATCACCAACCAACGTGAAACCACGGTGGTCTGGGACCGGGAAACGGGCAAACCGTACGCCAACGCTATCGTCTGGCAGTGCACCCGTACGGGGGAGATCTGCAACGAGTTGAGCAGGGACGGCGGTCAGGACCGGTTTCGTGAAAAGACCGGCCTGCCCATAGCCACATATTTCTCGGGACCGAAGATCAAGTGGATACTGGACAATGTCCCCGGGGTACGCGAGGACGCCCTCAAGGGGAAGGCGCTCTTCGGTACCATGGAAACCTGGGTGATCTGGTGGCTGACCGGCGGACCCGACGGAGGCGTCCATGAAACCGATGTGACCAATGCCAGCCGTACCATGCTCATGGATCTGGAGACCCTCGCGTGGGACGACGGGATACTGAATATCATGGGGGTCCCGCGACAGATGATGCCAGCCATCGTGCCCTCCAGTAACGGAAATTTTAGCGGCACAACATCCGTGTACGGGCCGCTGGGTGCGCAGGTTCCGGTGTGCGGTTCCTTGGGAGCCCAGCAGGCCGCCCTTGTGTTTTCTTCTGCTCAATACCGGTACGAAGCCTGTTCCTTCCAAGCATGGCCTGATCACCACCGTAGCCTATCAAATGGGTGGTGACAAGCCGGTCTATTGTCTCGAAGGCTCCATCGCGATTGCCGGGGCCCTCGTGCAGTGGGTGAGGGACAATATGGGCCTGATATCGAAATCAGCGGAGATCGAGACCCTGGCCGGAACGGTCGAAGACAGCGGCGGGGTCTATTTCGTTCCCGCCTTCTCGGGCCTCTTCGCCCCCTACTGGCGCAGCGACGCGAGGGGCGTGATCGTCGGCCTGACGCGGTTTGCCAACAAGGGCCACCTTGCCAGGGCGGTCCTGGATGCCAACGCCTACCAGACGAGGGATATCGTTGAGGCCATGAACAAGGATTCCGGCGTCGATCTGTCCGCGCTCAAGGTGGACGGCGGAATGGTGCACAATGAAATGCTGATGCAGTTCATCGCGGACATGCTGGATGTCCCGGTGATCAGGCCGGTTGTTTCAGAGACGACATCTCTGGGGGCCGCCTATGCTGCCGGGCTTGCCGTGGGATTCTGGTCCGGTCTCGATGAACTGAAAAAACACTGGGCCGAGGATAAGCGGTGGCTCCCAGCGGTGGCGCACAAAGATAGAGAAGAGCGGTATCGCGGCTGGAAGAAGGCGGTGGAGCGGACCCTCGGCTGGGTTGATGAGGACTAGGGGGTGTCAATGATGCCCTGTCATTTCGAGGGAGTTTTTACGACTGAGAAATCTTAGATTTCACCCTAAAGGGTACTATAGTCCCCTGCGGGCGAAGTGACATTTTTTTATTGGCACGATACCAGATAAGTGAACTTTGAAATGACAAAGCCCCCGTCTTTTAAAAGGCGGGGGCTTTGTGTTGCGTACCGGGTATCCGTTACCGTCGTTCTTTCCGTTGTCGTTCCATATTCAGCCGAGCCTCTCCGTAGAGTCTCCAGATGCACAGAAAGATAGCGAGTATGAAGAGGCCGAACATGAAGCTGGGCTCAGTATTGAATTGGGAATCTATCCATCGGCCGACATAGAGGAACAGAAACGAGGAGGCGACGATAACAAACCCCCATACGCTTATCTGTAATATTTGAGTAAGATTCGACCTCAGGTCTATTGAATTATGATGATGTGTGGTTATCATTGATCGTGTCCTCCTTTCCTAAACTTGTTATAAACTCTAGCTTACGATAGTCTTGAGTGCGTTGACGACCGGAGCCGTGAAGAGAGCTACCATGACCGCGTAGAGCGCGAAAGAACCGACTGCCTCACTGAGATACAGTTTTGAGTACTTGTGTTTCAGAGAGGTGATGATCATCCCACCGACAATCAGGCATCCGAGATGGAAGTAGGGGAAGTTAGCCGCGTTGGTTGTCACATATTCCGCGTAGCCGAAAGAAGCAGTAGTCAGTACCACAAAAGCCGCCATGATCAATGTCTGTAATGTTCTTTTCATGATTTATGTCCTCCTTTGTTTTTCTCTTTCGGTCTTTACTAAAGGAATAATCGTGCCACTTGTGGAATTACAGCATAAAATAGTTGCAACGCATGGAATATACGACTGTTATGGGGACGGACAGGTCAACAAAAAGAGGCAAAACAGTGCAGAAAAGGTACGATTGATTAAAAGAAATGTCCAATCAGATTGAATGAAATGTTAAGCGGGGGGACACAACGAAAGGCAAAACTACTAATAATAGCATGGCCTTTATCTACAAATATTCGGCACAGGTCAACGAAAAAGAGTGATGATTATGCCCGCTAATTGCCAAATGCCATAACATAGGTTACCCAAAAGTGTCAGGACATAGGTTACTTTTAAGGCTCATTTTAGTGTCAGGACATAGGTTACCCTGAACGATGATTCTTTGGTATATCTCCTTTTAAAAAGCTGTAAAGGAGATAACCGATGGAAGAGGAACTCAGGAAACAAGCGATACTTCGACACGTCATAGGAGGAGAAGTTCCAAAGGCAATATATACTGAGATCAACCGCTCAAAGAAGTGGTTTTTCAAGTGGCTGAGGCAATACCAGACAGGGGAAAAGGGTTGGAAAAAAGACAGATCCAAGGCACCATTAACACGACCGAGTGAAACGAAAGGAGAAGAGAAGGAACGTATTGTTTCCACGAGGAAGCGTTTGGAAGCGCAACGCTATGCTCAAGTAGGTGTCTCGGCCATCAAATGGGAATTGACAAAACTGGG
>JAFCZZ010000051.1 GCA_019314085.1 Deltaproteobacteria bacterium
GAGGAATTCATCAACCGCGTAGGCTATCGCCCACGCCATATCGGTCTGGCCAGAGGAAGACCGAAGCATCAGCTCCTCTCTCGGGTTTGATATGTAGGCGGTTTCTATCAACAGGGAGGTGATATCGGGGAGTTTGAGGACCCTGAAGGGGGCCTCCTGCACCCGGGAAGTTCTTACATGGTTCACCTTTTTTATCTTGTTCAGGGCGACCTTGCCGAAGGCCCTGGAGCGATTTATGGTCTCGGTCTGCAGCATGTTGAGGGCTATCGGGTCGGAGGCCCCGTTTCCATTTCCGTTCTCGGAACCGCCGATAATATCCGACAGGTTTTCGTTCTGCGCGAGGAGCTTCGCGGCCTCACTGCTCGCCCCCCCCGTCGACAGACAATACACGGATGTCCCCCGCGCGCCCCGGCTCCTGCAGGCATCGGCATGGATACTGAGAAAGATATCCGCCCCGTATTCCCGAGCGATCTTCCCTCTGTTTTTCAACGATATATAGTAATCACCCTTTCTGGTGAGAAAGGCCTCGTACCCCCGCACCTTGAGGATCCTCTGCAACTTCTTCGCTATGCGAAGGACCACCGTCTTCTCGCGCGTCCCCCTGCGGCCGATAGCGCCCGGGTCCTCTCCCCCGTGCCCCGGATCAATCACCACGACCTTCTTTTTCAGGACCTTGACCTTCTCGCGCTCCTCGCTCTCCTTCTTTTCAACATCGGGGAGCATGACATCGATGACGACACGATGGGGTTTATCAAGAATGATCCCCAGTTTGAAGACATTCGCCCTGACATTTTCCGGTACCCATATCTCTACCCGGGTGCCCCCGTCAGGCAGGGAAACCAGGAGAACCTTTTCGACCGCGGGTTTATTGATGTCATAGATAGGGGGGATCTCTTCGTTCAGGGCCGCGCCCTGCAGGTCGACGTATACCTTGCGATCCTCCTGCACGACCTTGAAGGGCGTCTCACCGGTCAGGTCCAAGACCACCCTCGTGTGATCGGGGGCCGTCCAGTGTCTGACATTGAGGATATCAACCGACGCGAATGCCTCCGTACAGAACGTCGACATCACAAGCAGCGTCAGAAGAAAAACAGCGCGCGATATCTTTCTCATTACCCCTTGGATATATTCCCTTCCCCCGCTTTTGGGCGGAAGTCTAACAGCTTTACCCAAAGTTTACAACCCCTTCAGAAAAGGGGTTGACAACCAGACATTCCAATGACATACATGACCTGAAAAATCACAGGGGCTGGTTAATGAAGATAGGAGATATATTCGGCGGGGACAAAACCGCGCTCTCATTCGAGATCTTTCCCCCCTCCCGGGACGGGAACATCGAAGACCTTTACCGCGCGGTCGGGGAGCTCGCGGAGCTGAATCCCGACTTTATCTCCGTCACCTACGGCGCGGGGGGCGGGACGAGGGATAAGACCGTGGAGATTGCCTCCACCATCCGAAACAAGTTCGACCGAGAGACGCTCGCCCACCTGACATGCGTCCAGGCAACCAGGGACGACATACGAGAGCAACTCGACAAGCTGAAAGAGGAAGGCATCGAAAACATCCTCGCCCTGCGGGGAGACCCGCCGAAGGGGGAGGAGCGTGTTGTCAAGACGAAGGGCGGCTTCGGATACGCCAACGAGCTGGTGGAGTTCATCAAGATGAACAATGATTTTTCCATCGGGGTCGCGGGCTACCCAGAGGTACATCCGGAGGCGCCGGATATGGAGCACGACCTGGTCCATCTAAAAAAGAAGGTCGACGCGGGTGCGGACTTCATCATAACCCAGATGTTCTTCGACAACGGAGACTTCTACCGATTCCGGGACAACGCGATATCGGCGGGGATACATGTTCCCATTATCCCGGCGGTCTTCCCGATCTTCAACTACAAACAGATATCGCGCGTAGCCTCGCTCTGCGGCGCGAAGATACCCCCGCGGCTGGGCGACAAACTGTCGAAGGTAAGCGAAAAAAACGAAGAGGTGGAGAAATACGGCATAGAACACGCCATCCTCCAGGGCGAAGACCTCCTGGAAAACGAGGTGTCGGGTCTGCATTTCTACAGCATGAACCGGAGCGGGCACGTCATAAAAATAATTCGGGCGCTCCCCAAAAAATCATTTGAAAATAATTCCATATTAGAATAGGGTTCGACCTTCCCACTGCGGAACCATTTCAAGACAGACACAAAGGGCGATTAGCTCAGATGGATAGAGTGTTGGCCTCCGAAGCCAAAGGCCCTGGGTTCGAGTCCCAGATCGCCCACCATAATAAAAGGGGTTGCGAGTTCATCGCAGCCCCTTTCTGATGTTATGAATCAAGCTGCCCACACACAGCAGGAACCCCGCCTGTTTTGTGATTATGCTTGACAAATATACGGCAATTATTGAGTATCTCCAACATTGATATTCTCATTTCGTGACATAAGACAGATAACAGGCTGGCTGCTACGTGTCAGCCTCCCCATGAAAAAATCAGGGATTTTCTCAATTGATAAACAAACTACAAAATCGACACATACTTTCAGGCTACCTTTTTGCCATCGGGGCAACGGCCCTCTGGTCCTTCGCATTGAAACCTCTTATTGCAGAATGGAATACCCTCAAGGCAAACCTCCCGTACCTGTCTATTACTTCAGTACTGGGAATTACCATATTCAACACCCTCATCTATCTTGCTGGTCATACGACTACCGCCATCAATCTTTCATTAATTTCTATTACATTTCCCGTCTTCATTGTTATTCTATCCCGAATCTTTTTTGGTGAATTGATAACGGCAAACAAGGGGATCGGCATCATTATTGTTGCTATAGGCGTTATTGTACTCGTTACCAAAGGAGCCCCTTCCAAACTCTTACATTTATCCTTTGCTATCGGGGATGTCTGGATGCTTGCGGCAGCCATAATTTTCGCGATTTACAGCATATTAATAAAACACAAACCCGAGCAGTTAAGCATCTGGGCGTTCCAACTGAGCACATTTATTCTGGGACTCATTTTTCTGTTCCCATTCTTTATCTGGGAATATGTAACAGTCCCTCCCGTCGCATTTGATACACAGACAGTTGGTTCAATTCTCTACGTGGGGGTCTTTGCCTCGCTTTCGGCTTTCGTCTTATGGAATAAGGCGATTGTGGCCGTTGGCCCCTCAAAAGCAGGAATGATCTATTACACACTGCCTCTCTTTAGCGGGCTTCTGGCATACCTCTTCTTACAAGAGAATATCAGCATGATCCATTTTTACAGCGCGCTGCTGATTGTCTCAGGAATTCTTACCGCTAATTATGAATCAAAAAAAGTATAACGAATCAGGCGCGCTCGGACAAAAAGGGTGACAACAACTCGTTTTCGGCATATGTTACTTCCTGTCTTAGAAGGGGAGACTTCAGAGATGAAAGATACCAGCCGTTCAGTACAGCAAGAAGCACCAGGCACGCCTCTGCTTGAGCTCAGGGTCACGGGAATCTGCGCCAGTCCGAGGAAGGGTGGAAATTCGGATATCCTGATGGGGCAGATCCTGGCCGGCGCGGAGGAGCGGGGTGTGCCCGGCGAGGGGATTCATCTGTGTGACTATCGGTTCGAGCCCTGTATCGGATGCGAGAGGTGCAGAAAGGACGAGATCTGCACCGGCCTTGACGACGGGATGCAGTCCCTATACCCAAAAATATTGGGCTCCCGGGGGCTGGTCGAGCCGCCTGGCGGGGCAGGGACGGAAGGCCGTCATCGCGACAATCTGCGAGCAGGAGACGAAGAAGGACATGGGTTTTACCCTTGAGGCGATGCGCCTTCCCCTTGAGGCCCTGGGATATGAGATAACAGGGGAGCTTGCCGTCTTCAGGCTGTTCGACCGTGGAATAATCAAGGATGAAGGAGAAACCCTTGCCGAGGCGACACGGGCGGGGGCACAGCTGGCGGACGCCCTCAGACAATCCTGAGGACCTTCCCTCCCCTGATCTTCCCCTCCTTGAGCTCACACAGCGCCCGGTTGGCCTCCTCCAAGGGAAATTCCTGGACGTGGGGTCGTATGGGGATCTCGGCCGCCAGCTGGAGGAATTCGCTGATATCCCTCCGGGCCACATTGGCGACGCTCTTGATCTCCTTTTCGAGCCAGAGGTGGGCGGGGTAATCGATCTTTAGGAGGTAGTCCTTGTCGGCATCCTCCTTCCGGATGGCATTGATAACCAGCCGTCCGCCGCATTCCAGATTTTTCAGGGCCTCCACGATCGGCCTCCAGGCCGGGGTGGTATCAATAATACTATGCAGCTTCTCGGGGGCTTGGTCCTCCGTTCCCCCCGCCCAGAGGGCACCCAGCTCCCTGGCGAAGGCCTGCTCCCGTTCACTTCGGGCAAAGACGAATATTTGTGAGTTTGGATAGATGTGGCGCGCCATTGTGAGAACCAGGTGAGCGGACGCCCCAAAGCCCGTCAGACCAAGGTTCTGTCCGTCTTCGATATTCGCCACTCGGAGCGACCGATACCCGATGGCCCCGGCACACATCAGGGGGGCCGCTTGCGCGTCGGTGAAGAGTTCGGGAATGGGATAGGCGAAAGACTCCGAAACGGTCATATACTCGGCGTATCCACCGTCCGCGTCTCTCCCGGTGCCTCGGAACTGTTCACAGACATTTTCATTCCCGGAGAGGCAGTACGTGCATTTCCCGCAGGCGGAGTGGATCCAGCCGATGCCGACCCGATCACCGGTCTGAAAGCGTGTCGTACCCTTCCCGGCCCCGGCAACCCTCCCCACGACCTCGTGTCCCAAGACGACGGGGAATCTCGGCGGGGGCGTTCGCCCCTCGATCTCATCCAGCTCCGTGTGGCAGACACCGCACGCAGAGACCCTGATCAGGATCTCCCCCTCACCCGGCACGGGATCGGGCAGGTCTGTCATCTCCAGGGGCGCCTTTGTGTCTTGAAAACTCGACACCCCGTTCAGGACCATCGCCTTCATTGTTCACCGGCCTCCCCTGTTCGCATTACAGAACCCGTTGGTCCCTCCGGAGGAATGGCACCTATTTGTTCACGCGCCGTCCGCTCTTCTCCAGGTCCATCTTGCGCAGGCGGATAGTCTTCGGGGTTACCTCGATAAGTTCGTCCTCCGCGATAAACTCGATCGACTGGTCAAGCGACAGGCGGCGCGGCGGACGCAGGGTTACCGTGGCATCCGATGTGGCGCTGCGCATGTTTGTCAGGTGTTTTTCCTTCGTGATATTCACGTTCAGGTCACCGGGCCGGTTCCTCTCCCCAATGATCATGCCGCCGTAGACATCGGTCCCGATCTCAACAGAGAGCTCACCTCGATCCTCCATGGCAAGACTCGCGTAGGGAGTAACCCTGCCCGCCCGGTCGGCAACCAGCGCCCCATTCGCCCGCTGGGGGATCGGGCCGAACCACGGCTCATACCCTTCAAAGATCGTATTCATGACACCCGCACCCTTGGTTTCCGTCAGAAAGTGGTTTCGAAAGCCGATCAGTCCGCGCGACGGTATGATGAACTCGAGCTTTGTCCGCCCGCTGCCCTTGTTATTAAGGTTCGTCATACGCCCCTTGCGTCTGGAGAGTACCTCCGTGATCGTGCCGATAAACTCTTCCGGGATATCGATCAGGAGAAGCTCGGTCGGCTCAAGGACCCGGCCTCCCTCCTCTCTGGTGATCACCTGCGGTTTGGATACCATAAATTCGTACCCTTCCCTGCGCATGGTCTCTATCAGGACGGCCATCTGCAGTTCGCCGCGGCCGCAGACATCGAACATGTCCTTGCGCTCGAGGTGTCTGATCTTCAAGGCGACGTTGCTCAGGGTCTCCTTTTCCAGACGGTCTTTCAGGTGACGGGAGGTCAGGTATGTGCCGTCATTGCCTGCCGTGGGACTCTTGTTGACGTAAAAGACCATGGAAACGGTCGGCTCATCGATATAGATCCGGGGGAGCGGGACGGGATCTTCCAGGGACGATATTGTGTCGCCGATGGTCAGCTGATCGACGCCGGCAATGGCAATAATGTCCCCCGCTTCTACCCGATCGACCTGCAGTTTTTGCAGTCCGTCGAAGGTATAAAGGGCGGAGAATTTTACCCCCGGGGTGATCTTTTCCTCACCACACAAGGAGTAACTCTTGTTCATCTCCAGGATGCCATTCGCCAGCCGGCCGATGGCGACCTGCCCGACGTAGGGGTCATAGTCGAGATTGGTGACCAGGAACTGGGGGATCGCCCCATCATCCGCCTGGGGCGCGGGGACATGAGAGATGATCGTCTCGAAGAGGGGCCGCAGATCGGCGGAGTCGTCTCCCTGCTTTACGTGGGCAACCCCCGTCTTGGCATTGGTGTAGAGTATCGGGAACTCTATCTGCTCCTCGGTCGCGTCAAGGTCGATAAAGAGGTCGTATACCTCGTTGACAACCTCTTCTATCCGTGAGTCGCCGCGATCGATCTTGTTGATGACCACGATCATCGGCAGTCGTTTGGCAAGCGCCTTCTTGACGACGAAGCGGGTCTGCGGCAGCGGGCCTTCACTGGCGTCGACGAGCAGGATCGCCCCGTCTACCAGGTTGAGGCCCCGCTCCACCTCGCCGCCGAAATCGGCGTGACCGGGCGTGTCGACGATATTGATCTTGACATCGCCGTACCAGATGGCCGTGTTCTTCGACAGGATCGTGATCCCGCGCTCCCGTTCGAGGTCCATCGAATCCATGACGCGTTCCGTCACCTGCTGATGCTCCCTGAAAATGCCACTCTGCCTGAGCATCCCGTCAACGAGGGTCGTCTTCCCGTGGTCGACGTGTGCAATAATCGCTATATTTCTAATGTTGCTTTTTTGCATGTTCGTATTGCGTATCTCCGCTCATAAAATACAAAGCCCGGCTTGAATAAACCGGGTCTTAGGTGCTGTGATCCTAGCAGAAAGGAGGGGGAAGGGCAACTCGTTTTCGCGTGCGGGAGAGGATACACCCGCACGGTGCTCCATGGCTTGATAGTGGGAGGAAAAATTAATCTAAAAAATATTTGACTTTGGATTTCCGAAAGGGTAGGTTTACGAAGCTGTAAGTGCTATGGGAGGGGGGGGGCAGCTGTACAGCTCATCCGTTTAATTCTTGTTAATTCTTGACCCATCAAAATAAGGAGGTACGGAATGACAACATTAATTATCGCTATTGGTTTTCTGCTTTACCTGATACTTTATTTTACCTACGGCAAAAAGTTGGAAAAAGATGTGGTGATGGCCTCGGATGACAACGAGGCCCCGTCAAAGCGGATCTATGACGGGGTCGACTACATCCCGGCACGGAAGGAGGTCCTCTTCGGGCACCATTTCGCTTCGATCGCAGGCGCCGCCCCGATCATCGGCCCCGCGCTGGCGATATGCTGGGGTTGGGTCCCGGGTCTGCTCTGGGTATGGTTCGGCAACATATTCATCGGGGCCGTCCATGATTACCTCGCCCTGATGGCCTCGGTCCGGTACGACGGAAAATCGATCCAGTTCGTCGCGACCGATCTGATAGGAAAGAGAACGGGAACGGCGTTCTACTGGATCGTCTTTTTCCTCCTCATCCTCGTCGTGGCCGCCTTCGCCGCCATCGTTGGCGGGATGTTCGTCAGGACCCCGGAAATCGCCGCGGCATACGCCTGGAAAATCTTGGCCGGCCTGATCCTGGGCGTCCTACTGTACCGCGTCAAGATGAATTTCACGGTCGCGACTGTCATCGGCATTGTCATGCTGTGCGCCGCCATCTGGCTGGGATCGTTGAAGGGGATTCCGCTGAGCTATACCACCTGGATGTGGGTATTCTTCTTCTACATCATTATCGCCGCCGCGATTCCCGTCAATATCCTGCTGCAGCCAAGGGATTACCTGAACTCGTGGCTGCTCTACGCGGGACTTTTGATCGGCTTTCTCGCCGCTGTCTTCGCCTTCAGGGGATTCGAGATTCCTGCTTTTTCAAGCTTCTCTCCGGTCCTCCTGGGAGGCAAACCGACGCCGTTCTGGCCGGCGATTCCTCTTATTATCGCCTGTGGTTCGCTGTCCGGGTTCCACTCACTAGTCGCTTCGGGCACCACCTCCAAGCAGCTCACTAAAGAGAGTGACGCTCTTTTCATCGGGTACGGCGCGATGTTCACCGAGGGTTTCCTTTCCACCATCGTTATCGTCTCCATAGCCGGTTTCGGATACACGGCCCTTCAGAACGCGGGCGTGACAGCCGAGACCCTGAACTTTGGAAACTGGGGGGCCATGTTCACCAAGGCGTCCGCGTCGGTCAAACTGTCCAAGGCAAATCTCTTTGTACAGTCCTATGCCGACATGGTCAACGCGACGTGGCTGAGTGTCATCCCGACCAAGATCGTAAAGATCATCGCCGGGATGTGGGTTGCCTCATTTGCCATGACCACGCTGGATACCACCAACCGTCTGGCGCGCTACTGTATATCCGAGATGGCCCTGCCTCTGAAAGAGAGCGCAGCGGGGTTCTATAGCTTCCTGACAAACCGCTGGGTTGCCTCTATCATTCCGGCGGCAATCGGAATCTGGCTGGCGGCAAGCGGTAACTGGCTTATCATCTGGGGTTCCTTCGGAGCGGCAAACCAGTTGATTGCGGCGATCGCCCTCATGACCGGGGCTGCCTTCGCAGCCAAGAAGCTGAAATCAGGCTTCTCCAGTGCGGCCGTCATCCCGGCCTGGCTCCTCTGGATCACCGTGACCTGCGGTATCATATGGTTTATCGTGGTCGTTCAGCCGGGCGCCATCGCGGCGAAACCGGTCCCCGGATGGACCGTTATGGTCTTGCTCTGTGTGATGTTGCTCCTGAACTTCCTGTTTATCTGGGACTTCATCAAATCCAAGGCATATAAGGTCGAATAATATCTTTTCACAACTCTAACCTGTTACCGGTGCACGGTTTAAAACCGTGCACCGGTTTGTTTACCCAAGCACAGTTTTTAGAGCGTTTTCATGGGCCTGCTTCCAAATTTTTTTAAACGTATACTTTCCGATTTCGACACCTCTCACCGCGAAAGTGTCGCCGCCCTCACAGGGGTTGAGGTGAAGGAGTTGGAGAATATCTTTGCGCTGCTGCTCTTGGGGTCTTTCATAGGGCTCCCCTCCCCCCCTTCCTTCCTGGCGGTTGAACTGCTTCCCTTCATGGAACGGGAGCTGAAAGTCCTGAACAGGCGGGCGCAAGACGCGGGGGATATGCTGGCTGAGATGGCGGGGACCATAGGTATTGACTGAATGAAGATACTCTTTTTTACGGGAAAAGGCGGCGTAGGAAAATCCACCATGGCGGCGGCCGCGGCATGGCAGCTCTCCCAGAAGGCCCGCATCCTGGTCGTTTCTCTGGACCCGGCGCATAACCTCGGTGATATCTTCGGGGTCGTCATCAAAAACGGGAAAAAGAAATTCACGAAAACGCTCTTTTTAAGCGAGACCAATCTAAAAAAACTGTCACGGGCATACCTGGAGCAGGAAACCACGGTCCTTTCCAATACGTACAGCTACCTGAAGACACTGAATCTCGATACCTATTTTTCCATTCTCAAGTACTCTCCCGGCATAGAGGAATACGCCCTTCTGACGAGCATTGAAAAGACCATACGGGATGAGACCGGGTTCGATTATATCATCTTCGATACCCCTCCAACGGGGCTGACGCTCAGGTTTCTTGCCCTGCCGAAGGTAACCATAACCTGGATCGACCGCCTGACACAGATACGGAGTCAGATCCTCGAGAAGCGGTACACCATCCATCGGATCAGGGGCACGTTGGACTCGGAAGAGACCATCCTTGACTATAAAGAGGCGGACGACGACATCCTGAAACGACTGAAAACACTGAGCGATAATTATCATGCCCTGGACGGGGCACTTCGCGGCAGCGACTGCCATGTCGTACTGGTATTCAATCCTGATATCCTCTCCCTGAGAGAATCGAAACGACTGGTCGAAGGTCTCAGCGAGCTGGGGCTTCCCCTGCGCCTGCTCATAAACAACAAGGTGACCGAGGCAAATGAAGAGATGGCGGGGTATGTTGAAAAACAGATGAGGGGAATGGCGCGGGGAGTTCCCCTTGAGCGCATACATCTGGCAAAGACTCTCCTTGACGGGAGGGAGGGCGCCCTGTATGATGTACCGGAAAGCATTATTCCCGACTCTTGGTAGCTGTTGAATCTATGTTCAAATATGAGCACATTGTAACGCAACCCATCTTCTTTCTCTTTGTCGCGTTTTCATTCCTCCTGACGTTCGGCTATTTCTGGGGGCGAAGACACAACAAGGAGATATTCCTCAGCGCCTTTAATGATCTCATGGAGGTGTTCCATCCCGACGACCAAACCTTCACCAATATTGGAGGAGCCATCGGGTATCATGCCAAGCTCTTCATCAGAAAAAAAGGTGCGTTTCTGTCGCGTGTTGATGCCACCATCACCATGCTCCCACGGCATTCATGGCTGTATCTTCCCATATCAAAACTCATACGGAAGTATGACCGGCTATTTATAGAACTGTATGTCAAGAACAAGCCTGAGGAGGAATGCCACCTCATCGAGACACAATATTCGCGATTTGCCGGCGCAAGGATAGCCGGCGCAGGGCACCTGAACAAAGAAACAGTGACATGGGGAATATATACCTTTTACCTTTATTACGAGACTATGGAAATTCATACCCGCCTGATGGATTTTATCAATCGCAACCCCGACCCGGGTATTATCAGACATATTGCTATTGTTCCCGACCAGAAAAAGTGTTTCATCTTCATGATACCTCGCAAGGGGCAGGTCGCACAGTACCTCTCCCCAATCTATCGGTGGCTTCCCTCTGTTGTCAAAAAATCGTAAGAAACCTTTTTTAACGAAAGGAG
>JAFCZZ010000052.1 GCA_019314085.1 Deltaproteobacteria bacterium
ATGTTTCACCTCCTTCCTAGTTACAGACTTAATCAATAATGATTACGATTGGTATTTTTTCGCCACCCAAGGCGGTTTCTCACACGTTTAGCTGTGGTAGACATGTTGCTATTTGCTTTCTTGCCTCCCCCCTTTTTTCGCCCCGTTTCGCTGGTGTTACCTGTAACGCTATTCTGCTTTCTGTCCTCTCCCCCGTCTCTCCCCTGTTTTAGGGTTTAGGGGCCCCGCCCCCTTCGGGACCGGGCGAGGCCCCCTGAAATTCACCAGGCTACCGACTCAACCGGCTTACGGTGCTACTGGCGATATCTCGTTAACCGCCACGAACTGCACGTCGACCCGGAGGACGCCAAACACCTTCAGGTCAAGTACAGCCCCGGAGGCAACAACCGTCCCTGTAGTGCCGACATAGGGGGCAGGACCGCCAGCCTCAGCGAAGGGCACACCGTCGGCTCCCAGCGGGTCTTGGCCGTAGAACCAGACCCCGGGTTCATCTACAATGTTCTCGGTGTGAGCCGTTGTCAGGTACATGTACAGCGGCACATCCAGTAAGGGCTCGCCCCACTGCTCAGGCTTGGTTGGGTCTGGCCCGTCTCCCTCCGGAGGGTACGTGACCGTATCGTCCTGGATGTAGGTATGGGCCATCAGCGGCAGCTCGATCAAGGCAGAACCCGCCGGATCGGCGGTGCCATCCCCGAAGGTGTTGACCGTTTCCGCCTCGGTGGTCACCGAGAAGACATCCACGTCACCCATGCCTGGCTCCACGTACAGCTTTCCAGCACCATCGGCTGTCATGACCAACTCGGTAGTGATCCAGGCCATGAGCGTGACGTCATCGAAGCTTGCTGAGGGCAGCGAGTAGTAGCTATCCATTGGGATGGAGAGTGCCCTGTAGCCATCAGTAACGGTGGTGCTCACCCACAGCTCATAGCTCGACTCCGAAGGCTCGGGCAGAGGCGGGTAATCCTCAGGTGCCCTACCAGTCGCGGACTGCGCCAGGGCGGTGGTGCCAACGGCCTCAACCGGGATCTTCCACCAGCCTGCCTCAGGCGTCCACCAAGCGGGCGGCGTCGTAGCGTACACATAGGTGATACACATGCTGAACTGGCCTATGGTGTCCACGGCTGCGACCGCTACCCAGTGCAGGCCTTCGCTTAGGCCAGAGGTGTCCCAATCGGCTGAGTAGGTGTTGCCTCCGACATTGGGCATATCCACCTTGGCTGCCATGAACTCTTCCGAAGTCGTAACGTCTATAGCGTAGGCCACCATCGTCACGCCAAGGTCGTCAATTACATCAGCAGTGACGGGAATAACCTGGCCGATATAGATGGGGGTAGCCTCCTCAGGCGTGGCGCCCGGCTCCGGCGAGATGTTGGTTATCCGCGGCGGGGCATCGGTCACAGTGACGGTCTTGGTCACCTCCGAGGTCGCTGGCGGGTCAGCGCTGTCGGTCACCTTCAGGGTTACCGGGTACTCCCCACCCACAGCCCACGACCAGGTCGGGCTGGCATCGGTGCTGTCAACATCACCGTCGGCATTGAAGTCCCACTCATAGCTGTACGGAGCGGTGCCACCTGAGGTCTCGTCTATGAACTGCACCGTCTCGCCCAGCCCCGGGTCCTCGGGGATCCAGCGGAAGTCAGCGGTGAGGACCGGGATCGACTGCTCCAGGGTGAAGCGGATGGTGAATGCGCAGATGTCGCTCATGATTATGTTGCCCACCTCGCAGTCCACCGACCAGGCGATGTTGATGTTGAAGTCGGAGTGGCCCCCGAGCACAGCGATCTCAAACGGGCCTGCCGCCCAGAGGTCTGCCAGCTTACCCTCAGCCACCGTCGTCTCAAAGAGCCCATCGCCGTCAATGTCAAGGCTGATCACGATGTCCAGGTTCTGGGCCAGCTCGCCGTCGAAGAGATCGTCGGGGTCGTCCACGACATCGACACTCGGGACTTCTATTGAGACCCAATCGCCCATTCCCGCGCCTGTGTGAACGCACACGTGGAGACCATATTCGGGGTCGAATTCTACGCATCCCAGCGGTATGGTGAACTCGTAGAGTGTGTGTCCCTCGACTCTGCTGTCTTCTGCCACGAAGCCATCGCAGTTCCACGTGCGTATGTCGTCGTATGGTTGCGACCAGCCTTCATAGCCGTCTTCCGCTTCCCTCAGCCACTTACCGAGATACCAGCCCCATTCTGGCACCCCGGCGGCTGGGTCAACTATCATGTAGTCTGCCCATATACCGGTTCCTGTTTCTGGGTAGTCGATATAGGACCCGCCTTCCTCCGTGTCTATGAACACGTGCAGGAATGTCTCTGCCTCTTCCTCGACATCGAAACTCATGTACAGGAACTCGTCGTCGGCTGAGAAGCTAGCACTCACATAGGGCTGTGGCGCTACCACGAACGGGGCCAGCTCCGGCTCCTGGGCAGTGTTTTCGTCGTTGAGCTCGGGCAGGAGTTCGATATAGGCCATACCGCCTATGCTGCCGATGTTGGCCAGGTTGATGATCGCCTCACCATCGTCGCAGGGCGCCACCCAGTCTTCCTCACCGCCCACAGTGAAGATGGTCGACGTGAGCGGGTTCTCCGTGTTCACCACGAGGTCCAGCGTACCGGCCTGGAAGACGTTTTCGGGGCTGGTCTCGATGTCGGTGAAGTACGCCCACGTGCCGACCCCAACCATGCCAGCTACTAGGCAGATGGCGAGCACGCTAAAGATAATCTTCTTCCCCATTCTCTCTCACCTCCTTTCTAGTTAAGCCTTATTCAACCGATAGTCAAAGTTCTCAACCCCTCTCCTTGGTATCACCCCCTTGTCTCTTTGTTTCCTTGAAGATGTCTCTTATGAAGTAGCCGATAAGCGCCAGTGCCGGGACGATTATAAGGATTCCCCAGCCAACGGGGGTGCGGACAAAGGCGGAGAGGTACCCCAGGTAAGGTATCCTGAGGAAACAGACCCCTTCAATCTCCTCGGGTATAACGATCCACGGGTCAGGGTCCGCAAGCGCATCCCCCTTGGTGGTTATTATGCCTCCTCCTTCAATCGAATGGACGCGGTGGGTGACAAGCTGGCCGTCGTGGCGGTAGCAGATGATCATCCCCGGCTCGACCTCACCCCTTAGCGGCCCGATGAGCGCCACATCCCCCATCATCAGGGTTGGCTTCATGCTCTCGCTTCTGACCACGATTGGCTCATAGTCCGGCGACAGGAAGAGGAAGGCAACCCCCCCGGCAAAGGCCAGAACCACGACCACAAACAGGTAGGAAAGAACCTTCCTCATACTGCCCTTTTCAACAAAAGGGCCAGACCCACACCTGAATGCGAATTCGCATTACACAGGGGTCTGGCCTTTAGACCTGACCACGTAACTCGCCTACGACAGGCGAGGATTAAATGTTAACACAATGTGTGCTCGGTGTCAATCCCAGTTTCCAAGAATACACTCAAAGACTACAAAAGAGATACATTAACATACATTTACATAACAAATTATAAAGCCCTGTTCAAGTAATCCACCCCTGCTGAGCTGCTATACCCACGGCTTGGGCCCGATTACGGGCACCCATCCTTCTCATCAACCTGTGCATCTCGTTCCTCACCGTCTGCTGCTTGATCCCGAGGGCCTGGGCGACCTCCTCATAGGTCTCACCAGCCGCTACATGCTCCAAAAGTTGCCTCCGGCGAACGGTAAGGAAGCTAGGACGCCCTTCAGCAGAGGCCCTGATTTTGGCCTTTTTTTGTGAGCGTTGCGCAGGTGGCTCTTCTTTTTTGGCCTTTTTTTGTGGGCGTTGCGCAGCAAGCCACCTGCCATGGCATACCTTAGAACAAAACCGGCTTGGACCCCTGAGCTGATATGCTATCCTGGTGTATGTCTTTCCGCAGAACTCACATACAAGCTCCACCCTGGGGGTACTTTGGTCCCTCATAGATTTACGGTAACACTCCCGCGAGCAAAACCGCCTGCCAGCGCTCATATGGGAGAGCGACACTTTGAACACCCTGCCACACTGGGCACAGGTCATCTCGGGCCTGCGCAGATCCGAGGCCCTGCGGGCATCGGAACCGGCTCTCCGGGCGATGAACCTCACCCTCTCCCTGGATATGCCCAGTATCCGCCCTATCTCAGCGAAGGACATCTGGCTCTCGATCAGGTTGAGGACCTGCCTCTCACTGAGCCTTGCCTGAGAGGCGTTATAACACTCCCGCGAGCAGAACCCACTACCTGCCCTTATCTGGTACGGCCGCGCCGTGAACACCCTGCCGCACTGGGGGCAGATGAACTCGGGCCTACTGGCATCCGAGGCCCTGCGGGCATCGGAACCGGCTCTCCGATCCCTGCGTAACGCTCGTCTCGCCGATTCCTTCTGTTTCACTGCTGCCTTCGCTACCATGCGACGACCACCCTGTTGATGGTAGTGGTAGAGCCGAAAAATGGGTCGCCGTCGGTGGTGACATATTCCTTTCGTTCTGAATTAAAGGGGGCCTGGAACCCTGCCCCAGGCCCCCCTTAACGGAGGTTTAGAGGACGTTTGAAACGCCCTTAAACCGCTCGCCTAGTCCTCACGATGAGCACGATCACGGCTAACGCCAGCAGCGCGCCGATCACGATTATCACCCAGATCCAGATGGGAGTGGCGGCTGGCGCTGGCTCGGCCCACTCGGGAATGGTGGTGAACAGGCTCTCAGCCCATGGGCTCGTCCAGTCAGCGCCCGAGCCCTGCACCCTCCAGTGATAGGTGGTGTCGTAGTCCAGGGCAGCAGCAGGCTGGTAGGTCTGCTGCACGCCCAGGGACTCATCGATCACCGGGCTGCCGAACGCCGGATCGTCATCCACCTGCAGGGTGTAGCCGGTGGCATCCTCGATGCCACTCCACCTGAAGAGCGGCCTGATGCCGACATCAGTGGCACCGGACTCAGGTGAGATCAGATCAGGAGCGGCATGCAGTTCCACCGCCTCAACGGTGAAGGACTGCGTCTCACACCATGGCCCCTGGTGGTCATTGGTACCAGGTGTGGTCCCACCGTGCTGGGCCACCCGCACCCGCCAGTAGTAGGTCTCACCGTCGGTGAGAGTGCCCACCGGTAAGGTATTCTCACACTGCAGCGAGCCGGTCCTCGCTAACCAAATCCTGTTGAGCATCATCGGGTCGCGGGCCACGATCACGTCGTAAGTCATGGCGCCAGTGACCGGCAGCCACTGGAGCTGCAGCGGCTCGCCAGTGGCGGTGTTGTTGCTGGGAACGATGGCCCCATCGGCAGGCCAGGTCGTCGCTGGCGGCGTCAGGAAGGCGGCGGTGTCGAGCCAGTTCCTCACCAGGTCTGGCACCGCGCCGGAATTCACGCAGAACAGGTCGGCACCGGCGTCGCTGTAGACCACCTCAAACACCCCATTGCGGCCCCACAAGGCACCAAGATCCTGTATCACCGCAAACGGGTTGACGGCAGGAACTACACCAGCGGCGATGGAATCTAGCCTCCACAGGCCTAGGTAGGGCTCCTGGTCGGTCACGAGCTCGGGGCTCCAGGTGCCTCTCATTTCACCGCCGCCAAACAGCGGAGCGCCGAAGCAGGCGTAGAGAGCATTTCCCGTCATCCCGTCGACGCCGTCAAGGCCGGGTATGTACACCAGATCAATGGCCGGTATGCCAAACGCCTGCACTACCGGAAGCCCCGCCACTGCCGCAGGAACGCAGCCCGTCCTCACCCAAGTCTCGTCCGTTGCGCTCAGGTCACCGCGATAGACATCGTTCCAGGCTGCGCCCACGGTGTGGACATAGATCAGCGAGTCCGCCGCGCCATCGAAGGTGGGCGAGAACTTGCAGTCTATGTAGCCCGGAGCAACTGCAATTGCACCCCAGCCAGCGGCCTGGGTGCTGCCGCTGCCCCACTGGGCAAAGCTGGCGCCGCCATCGCTTGAGATCAGCATCTCGAGCATGCCGGTGGAGCTGGTAATACCAGCCGCCACATAGGGCGCATCGGCATAGCTGTCCGGCACCCGCAGCGACCATATCCTGGCACCCAGCGCGCCCAAGTCTGTCCAAGTAGCGCCGCCATCCTTGGTCACATAGATGTGGCCGGTGATGTCGCCGACGAAGATGTCGGTGGCGCTGCCAGCGGCAATGGCGGTCATCCTCTTGGTGACCGGCAGCGTTGGGTCAACTGGCGTGCCGATGAAGGTCTCACCATTGTCCGTGGATACCAGCACCTTTGTCCCGGTGGTCCCGGTATCCAGCAGCACGATGGTGCCATCTGGAGCTGCCGCCACCTGCGTCACATCCTGCCAGCGGTCAACCCGCTTCCAGCTCAGGCCCTTGTCCCAGGTCTTGAAGGTGCTCTCCCACGGGCCAACGCCGTCATCGCAGGTGATGATCCCAGTCTGGCCGTCCAGCCACACCATGTCGTTGACGTTCGTCCTGAAGTTCTCGCTGGTGAGACAGGTGTCAGACCAGCTTGCACCCCAGTCATCGGAGCGGCTGACACAGCACAGGTCACCAGGGGTAAACAGCGTAGCCAGGTCTGCGGTGGCGGCATACACGGTGTTGCCGGTGCCGGTATAGGCGAGCAGCACGCCAACGGTGTTGCTGACGGTGCCTATCGGCCCGCCATTGCCCTCGATCCAGGACGGCGCGCTCCAGGTCTGGCTGCGGACATCGTAGTTGTAGGTGATGGGCACGTTGTAGCAGCCAATGATTATCTGAGCCCGCGTATAGTTCCCGGAGCTTACCAGGCCGGCGACATCGCGGTTGTTGGCAGGCAGGGTTGATGCCGCCATAGTATCTGCCCAGGCACCGGCAGCGGGGTCATACCAGAACAGAGCGCCGTTAGTACCTACGTCGCGAACGCCCACAAAGAACTGGTATGGGGCGGGCGCCGCGCCGACGGGATTGAAGTCGTCGGGCAGGGCGATAACCGCACTCGTGCTTGCGACCGGACCCGGAAGCTGATCTACAGTGACAGGACCCCCAGCCGGGAACCCGGCCGTTATCAGCGCCGTCTGGGCATAGGTCACGCCGCCCTGCACGTTGACGCCCACCATGTATAGGGCGTTCTGCGGCGGGCACTCCAGGGCCAGGGTGGCGTCACCGATAGCCGCAGCCGAAGGTGCAGCCGTCCACCCACTCCAGCCGGTATTGGGCCCCTGCCAGCTTGCGTAATAGGTGGTGGTTGCGGTTAAAGCGGCGTTCCAAGTGATGCCAACCACCACTGTTCCACCGGTAAGCAGGGCGTTGAAGTTGGGCGTCAGGGCCATGGCGTTTGCCACATCGACACCCACCGCATCTGCATTGAGACAGCTCAATGTTGCCGGGATTCTGACCCAGTTCACACCCCTATCGGTGGAGGTGTAAACCACGCCGTCGCTCCCCAGCACCACCACCGTGCCGTCGCTGGAGTAGTTGGGTGATATGGCGATAGCAACGCCGGTCCCAGCTGCTAGCACAGGAGGGGCGCCGGCAGTGAAGGTGTTGGTGCCCAGGTTATAGGTCGCATAGACAGCCCCCGAGGCATCGCCCACGATATCGATCACGCATGTGGTGTCATCGCTGACGACCTCGGTCACCCCGGTCACAGCTATGGCCCCCGTGTCACCAGCGGCCAGCGGGATAGCGACCGTCGTCCCCACAGCAGCATTCATCGGAATGTTGAAGTTGGGGCTCACCTGGCCGGCAACACCTGCCTGGTTGGTGTAGGTGATGGTTAGCGTCTCGGGCAACAGATCACCGCCGTCCGTCCCTCCCGTGGTCACGAGCGCAGTTAGCGTCTCCGCTGGCACTCCGACCATCGTGATAGCTGGCAGTGCCTCCCAGCGGTAGCCGCCATCGTCCGACCGGTACACCTCAATGCTGTTATCGGCACCAGCGTTAGCATCGGCCAGCACGAACACGGTGTTGCCGCTAACATCGATGTCGATGATCTGACCAACTCCCGCTGGCAGCCCGTGGAGCGGGAAGTCGCCTTCCACGCTGCTCCACGCCAGGTCCTCGGCAGCCGCAGGCGGCGCCGTTGGCGCGGCGACGAGTGCCACCCCGGCCACCAGGACCAGGGCCAGCATCAGGAAGGCCGCACCCGACCATTTGGATTTTGTTTTCACTGTATCCTCCTCTTTAGCCCCTTAAAAGGGGCGGAGCTGTCGTTCATGGGTCAGCGTCTTACCTTATCTCATACCCTATAAGCATCCCCCCTTTCTCTAAGATTCTCTAAGATACAAGCTCGACACCTCTCACATCTGAGGCCTCCTCCTCTGTCGAGCCCAAGCCTACAATCAGCGGTCTGCCGTGATAGGTCCGCCAGAGCCACCTGCCG
>JAFCZZ010000452.1 GCA_019314085.1 Deltaproteobacteria bacterium
GTGGTGCTCTCCCGATAGTCATCAAGACCCGGACTCGGGAGACATGCCAGCTCGGACTGTATTGGTGTACCTGGTCGGGATAGCCGGGTGGTACGGGGTCTGGCATTACCTTCTAGGATTCTCCATCTTGAGGCGGATGAAGCTGCTCAATCTCCCGTTCTTTGGAGCCCAGTTCGTGTTCGGGGTGAACATGGTCCTGGCGTTCTTCACTAAGCCTTGCGATTACGCTACGGAGCTACAGCTGTATCCGTATGTGGAAGCGAATGCGACCACTGTGGGCGGTATGTCACTAGCTATCGCGGTCTTCTGGGTGTTCGCCAGCCGTGGGAACATGCTCGAAGAGGCCGATCCACTCGTGAAGATGTTCCTGTGGCTCCTTTTCTGGTCGTTCCTGTTCTCGGTCCTTGGGGTCCTACCCCTCTACTGGTGTCCGCCAGGAGGGTATTGGCTTATGACCCTGCGCCATCTAAAGACGGTGCCTTTCTTGTATGGGCTCTTCACCCTTGCGTCGGCCTTAGTCGTGTTCATGTACAAACTCGGGTACAAGAGGAACATCGCGGATGTAGTCAGCGTACTGTCCTTTGGGGATGACTCGGAGGACGTAGCGTAGGCGTACGGAAGACTAGCACTGGATACGGAAGTATCTTCTTATACAGACTGTGCATGTGGGGGTTAGGTGTGCTGGGCAGAGAGTACCGCTATCGCAAGCCTGTGAATCGTAGCGAGACTATGGGGGTAGGCAGTGAAGAGAGAAGTCGGTGTTCTCGATGCGACTCCATCCAAGCGACTATTCCTCTCGATTATCGCTGACTACGATCTTGCGAAATCGCTGTGCGAACTGATCGACAACGCTCTCGACGTGTGGACAAGGAATGGCAAGAAGAGGCAGCTTCATATGGTCGTCAAGCTTGACGAACGTCAGCAGACCATTTGCGTTGAGGACGACGCAGGAGGTCTGCGGGAGGAAGAACTGCCCTACATAGTCAGTCCGGGACAGACCGGTACCGCACCCTCAGACCAGACAATCGGCATCTTTGGCGTGGGAACGAAACGTGCGGTCGTTGCGCTTGCTCAGGAAATCAAGATCCGAACGAGGTTCTCGACAAGCCCCACACGCGAGGTGGATTTCGACGACTCCTGGCTTGAGAGCGACAGCTGGGACCTGCCTGTCTATGAGACTGACGACATTGCGGCCGGGACCACGATCGTCGATCTTCAGAGGCTGCGGATTCCTGTGACCCAGGAAGCCATAGATAGCCTGAAGGAGCATCTTGGCGTGACGTATGCGAGATTCCTGCTCGATGAGAAAGTGAGCCTGACCGTCAACGATGAGCCTATCTCCCCACACTTCTTCGAGAATTGGGCCTACCCGCCAAAATACGAACCGCGTCGGTACTCAGGGCAGCTGAACACAGAAGAAGGCGGCTCAGTTGACGTGGAGGTTGTAGCAGGACTCAGTCTGGAGTCGAGTCCGGCGGCAGGTGAATATGGTGTCTACATCTACTGCAACGATCGTCTGGTTGCACGCGCCTTGAAGACGTACGACGTCGGATTCGCACGAGGTTTGGCAGGGCTGCCGCATCCAAAGGTCTCCCTCACTCGTGTGGTTGTCTCCCTTTCAGGCGATGCTACGGCGATGCCGTGGAACAGTAGCAAGTCGGACATCCACACCACGCATGAGGTGTTTGTTGCCATCCGGGATTGGCTGGTTGGAGTCGTCAAGGAATACGCTACGGTATCGCGTGCGCTCGAGGGTCAGTGGCCTGAGGAAGTGTTCAAGTACAAAGAGGGCCAGATCAAGCCGGTTCAGATCAATGACTTCCCGACGGCTAGGCATTCGTACTTGCCAAACCCTCCCAAGTCGCGGCCCCGTTACGGTGACCTCGTCGTTAGTCAGAACAGACAGATTGCCAAGCGGAAACCGTGGACCACAGGGCTGTACGAGGGCGTTATCGCCGCTGACTTGATCGGGAAACAACGCAAGCTCGAACAGAAGAACCGAATCGAGCTCATCGTGCTGGATAGCACTCTCGAGATTGCGTTCAAGGAGTTCCTGGTGAATGAGGTAGACGAGAAGTATGGCGACAAGCGCCTCGCCGACATCTTTGGCGATCGCTCCCAAGTGCATGACGAGGTGAAGAAGCATGTGTCTATTGACGACGATACCTGGAAGAAGATCGACTTCTACTACGCTGCTCGCTGCAAACTCGTGCACGAGCGGGCATCCGTTAACATTGGCGATTCCCAGATTGGAGACTTCAGGCAGGTTGTTCAGGCCATGCTGACGAAGCTCTACGAGCTTGATTTCTCCTAAAGGAGCAGTGGTTTGACACCTAACCCACGGATCGTTAGTGTCACTCTGCCCCAGTGGGATGCCTGACACCTGTCAGGTAACCTCGGTTTCGACGGCGGGGTGACCCACCGCGGATCTGTCGCCTGACTTCA
>JAFCZZ010000453.1 GCA_019314085.1 Deltaproteobacteria bacterium
CGGCGCAGCCGTGGGAATCCTCGACAGGGAGGAACGAGTGGATGCACTGCTGAAAGCGGGGGCGGATGTCATAGTCATCGACACCTCGCACGGACATTCCAAAGGGGTTATTGACGCGGTCAAAAGTACAAAGATCACCTTTCCTAACTGCGAACTCATAGCGGGCAATGTAGCGACGTACGAGGGGGCTGAAGCGCTCATAAAGGCGGGCGTAGATGCGGTAAAGGTAGGCGTGGGGCCCGGGTCCATCTGCACCACACGGGTGGTGGCTGGTGTTGGCGTTCCTCAGATGACGGCGATACAGAACTGCTTCGAGGCCTCTAAAAAACATGGCATACCGCTGATAGCCGATGGAGGTGTGAAGTTTTCGGGTGATGTGGTGAAGGCCCTCGGTGCCGGGGCACATGCGGTGATGATCGGAGGACTCTTTGCCGGCACGGAGGAGAGCCCGGGAGAGACCGTTCTCTTCCAGGGGAGAAGCTACAAGGTGTACCGGGGGATGGGCTCTCTCGAGGCAATGAAGTCGGGAAGCAAAGACCGTTACTATCTGGAGGACGACATAGAAAGCGATATGAAACTGGTTCCCGAGGGGATCGTGGGACGCGTTCCCTTCCGCGGCACACTCTCCGCGAGCATACTCCAGCTTGTCGGGGGGATAAAGGCCGGGATGGGCTATGTGGGATGCCAAACGATTGAAGAGTTGAGAGGACAGGCCCGGTTTATAAAGATAACACCAGCGGGTCTGCGCGAAAGTCACGTTCACGACGTCATCATAACAAAGGAAGCGCCCAACTACTGGTTGGATTAAAAGGTTTGGGGTTTCGAATCGAAAGGCCGCCGGGTCTCGAAACCCCGTGAGCTGACGGCGGAGACAAGAGCTACATGAACTACTCTGATTTTGTTCATCTTCATGTGCATACCCAATACAGCCTTCTCGACGGTGCAATTCGGCTCGACGATCTCTTCGCACAGGCGAAGAAATATCAAATGCCCGCCATTGCTATGACGGATCACGGCAATATGTTCGGGGCGGTGGATTTTTATCAGAAGGCCTATAAGGCGGGCATTAAACCTATTATAGGGTGCGAGCTGTACGTGGCCCCCGGAAGCCGCTTTGACCGCGGTGCAGGTCCCCGCCACCTCGTCGTCCTTGTCAAGGACACACACGGATACAAAAATCTCATGAAACTGACCTCTGCCGGTTATCTTGAGGGATTCTACTACAAACCCCGCGTGGACAAGAAACTGCTGGCCCTTCACAGTGAGGGGCTCATCTGCACGAGCGCGTGCCTCAACGGCGAAATATCCCGCCTCCTGCTGAACGGCGACAGGGATGGCGCGCAGAGGGTGGCAGAAGAGTACCGTGAGATGTTCGGAGAGGGGAATTTCTACCTCGAAATCATGGAAAACGGTCTCGAAGAGCAGAAAAGGGCCAACGCAGGGCTTATCGAGCTGGGCAAAAAGCTTTCTATCCCCTTGGTCGCGACCAATGACTGTCACTATCTGAATCGCGGGGACGCCGAAGCGCACGAGGTTCTCCTGTGCATACAGACCGGGACGACCATGGAAGATGATAAGAGGATGCGGTTCAGCTCCGAGGAGTTCTATCTGAAGTCCCCCGATGAGATGAAGGAAAGTTTTAGCTACTGTCCGGAAGCTATCGCAAACACTCTTGAAATAGCCAACAAATGCAATCTGACACTGGACCTGGGACACCAGTTTTTCCTTCCCCATTATGAAACTGAGGCGGGACTTTCACAGGAGGAACACCTGGCCAAGCTGGCCCGGGAGGGGCTGGATCGCCTGATGCCGGTTATAGCGGCAGGTACGGGAGACGAAGACCTCGAGGAGATCAGAAAAAAATACCACAAAAGACTGGAGATGGAGCTCGAAATCATCAACTCCATGGAATTCCCGGGATATTTTCTTATTGTCGCCGATTTTATCAACTATGCAAAGAAAAAGGATATTCCTGTGGGGCCGGGACGGGGATCCGCCGCCGGGAGTCTTGTAGCCTATTCCCTGGGTATTACCAACATAGACCCCATCCGCTACGATCTTTTCTTTGAGCGGTTTCTGAATCCCAGCAGAAGGAGCATGCCCGATATCGACACGGACTTCTGCATGGAGGGAAGGGACGAGATCATACGGTATGTGACTGTGAAGTATGGGAGCGATCAGGTCTCTCAGATCATCACCTTTGGTAAGATGCAGGCGAAGGCTGTCGTGAGGGATGTCGGCAGGGCCCTCAATATGCCCTACGGTGAGGTGGACGCGATCGCAAAGATGGTCCCCAATACCTTGGGAATCACGCTGAAGCAGGCGATAAAGGATGAACCCCGCCTCGCAGAGGAACAGAGAAAGAATGAAAAGATCAAAAGACTCCTCTCCCTCTCCCAGTCGCTGGAGGGCCTGAATCGTCACGCATCCACGCACGCGGCA
>JAFCZZ010000454.1 GCA_019314085.1 Deltaproteobacteria bacterium
TTGACGTCGATATAATCCGCCCCCGCCTCTGCCTGATCTCTGGCAAGGGCTGCCAGGTATTCCTTGTCCTTTCCGGCTATGGCCTTCTTCACCGACGGGATGGACGAATTGATCTTTTCTCCGATTATGAGCATATGGGTCTCCTATACCTCCCGCAGATCCGGTATGGATGAACGCATCTGCCGGAATGTTTCATCGGGGATGAAGCTCCTGAGCGGCTTCTCCAGCAGTTCCGTTACCTTTTGAGCTGCCCGTGCCCTGATCTCCTTGGAGCCGCCGGCCTCCCACGAAGGCCGGTCATTTTTATTGCTCAACTCCGACACAAATTGTTCCGAACGCATGTGTTTGCGCGTGTGGCGCTCGGACAGGTAGTTTCCTCCGGGACCGACCTTTTTGATAATATCAAAGGCCAAGGTCTCCTCATTCACATCAATTCCGGCGACGGCGCGCATCACCATGCCGATGATCTCATTGTCGATAACCAGCTTGTCGTAAGATGCAGTCATACAGAATTCTATGAATCCCGCCGCATCGTGGATAAGGTTTCCCCCTGCCAGGGCGACCATAAGGTTTGTCAGGGCCGATTCGTACCCCGCCTGCGCGTCGTTTGTCTTGGAGTCGGTCATCCCCGCCGTTGCGTAGTAGGGAAGCTTGTAGTACTGAGCCATCTGCGCCGCGGCCGCATTCAGAAGCCCCATCTCAACGGCGCCGGAGAGATATTTCATGGTATGGAGATCGGCAATGGAGGCTACACTTCCGTAAAGGGTGGGGGTTCCGGGGTTTGCCAGCTGCGCGAGCATGACCCCCGCCAGCGTATCGGCATTCTGGATCACCAGGGTCCCGGCCAGGGTAACCGGCGCGGTCGTACCGCACAGCGGCTCCGCGGGAACAACAACGGGGATCCCCTGCCGGGCGACCTCTATGGTAAGACCTGAATAGTGTTCATCCAGCCTCAGGGGGCTGACGACGCAGGTGACCATCGAGATAATGGGCCGTTCCCGTAGGCGCTGCCGGCCGCCGGAGATCATTTCGGCCATCCTGATGACGTTTCTGATCCCTTCGACCGTATAGACGCCCCCCATGATGTGCTTGCTTGTATACTTCAGGGCGGCCCCGAAACGATTGACGTCCACCTCGTGGGCGGCAAGTTCGTTTGGATAGACATTCAACATATAAAAGTGAATATTTTCGAGAGATTCAACGAGACGTGCCATCCGCCCCACATCTTCCAGGGTGGCCCTCCTGGAATCATCGGAGCCGCTGTCCTGAACGTTGAGGGCCGTTCCACCGGTCCCCATATACACCCTTCGCCCCCCGATCTCACAGTCGAGTTCGCCCGCCTCCCCCCGTCCGCAGAGCGTCACCACCGGAGGTGCCTGGCTGATCAGTTCCTCAACCCGTTCCGAAGGAATCTTGACGAGGTAATCTTCCTCTCTGACGTCGGCACCTGCCTGGCGGAACAGCTCACGTGCCTCGGGCAGGCGGACCTCTACTCCCACTTCTTCGAATACCCGAAGGGTGGTCTCGTGGATCTTCCTGATATCTTCTTCTTCAAGGGGTCTGTAGACCCCTCCTTCCAGACCTTTCGTTCCTGTCATCTTATCCTCGCTGCCAGGGTAGATTGCGGACGATCTTCTCCACGTGGCTGCTCCGGTTCATGGTGTAAAAGTGGAGCCCCGAAACACCGTTTTTTATGAGATCCTCGCTCTGCTTCAACGCATATTCGATACCGTATTGCTCGGCCAGATCGTTTCTGTCTCTCGCGGCATGGATTTTTTTGTGCAACGCCTCGGGGATGCGTGCGCTGGAGAGCGATGCGATTTTCTGTATCTGGCGGTAGTTAAAAATAGGAAATATTCCCGGAATAATTGGAATGTCGATATCGGCCTTTGCGGCACAGTCTCTGAATCGATAGAAGTCGTCATTATCGAAAAAAAGCTGGGTAATGATAAAATCGGACCCGGCGGCAACCTTTTTTCTGAGATTGTCGATGTCGGCCTTGAGGGAGGTCGCTTCGGTATGACCTTCGGGATAACCGGCCACGCCGATGCAGAAATGATCGTATTGACGTATGAATTCCACCAGACCGCAGGCAAAGTCGAACCCGTCTTCATGTTTCTTATAGACGTCCTCTCCTGCCGGCGGGTCGCCGCGAAGGGCCAGGACATTTTTTATATTTGACGCTTTCAGCTTATCAAGAACGGTCAGGATCTCCCCCTTTGACGCCCCTACGCAGGTCAGGTGCGCCAGGACTTCGGCCGTACCGCTCTTTTTCATTGATGAGGCTATCTCAACGGACATATCACGTGTGCTCCCACCGGCGCCGTATGTGACTGAAATAAAATCCGGATTGAGCTTCGCAAGCCTGTCGATGACGGAAAAAAGATGTTTGACCCTGCCGTCTCTGACGGGAGGAAAGACCTCAAAAGAAAGAG
>JAFCZZ010000002.1 GCA_019314085.1 Deltaproteobacteria bacterium
GTTGTCTATATGCATGAGGCAGAGACAAGCTTTTCGAAAAACAAGCGGGAGTTGGTGATCCCGTTGAGAGCCTTGAAGTATCTCTGGTGGAGGAAAGAGGAGTGAATCAGCGTGCCGATCCTCTTCAAGCCTGAGTACGTCCCTCTGATACTCAGCGGCAAAAAGACGCAGACTAGGCGTTTGTGGAAGAGGCCCCGCGTCAAAAAGGGGTGTATCTACCAGGCGCGGACCGAGCTCTTCGGCAAGCCATTCGCCTTGATAAAGGTGAAGAGGCTCTGGCGGCAGCGGATCTGGGACATGACGGAGGAAGAGGCACGTGCCGAGGGATACAAGGATTGGAGCCACTTTCTAGAGGCCTTTGTCGAGATCAACAAGCTGTATTCTATGTCTAAGCGTGGCGGAGTCCTAGTGATGCGTTTCCCTGATGCGTCCCAGATCGTGGTCTGGGCCGTCGAGTTCGAGGTCGTGGAGGTCGTCGAAAGATGAGGCGTTACGGGACGAGGGTCAAGCTGCTGGTCGAGTTGCCTCCAGGGTTGTCCGCCGTGGAGGTCGAGTCAAGGCTCCGCGAGATGGGGTGCAGGGTCGAGGCGCACGCCGTCTGGCTGCCCGTCCCGTTCATAGATGCCGAGGGGGTGGACCACGGAGTCTCCTTGCCGAAGAACGAGTCGCTGCGCTTCCTGGACGAGAGAGAGTAGGCGGTCTCATGTGGCGAAGGCTTGTTAAGTGGATTAGGGACTCGGCAAGCGAGATAGCTTGGGTGGGTTACCTCATTCCCTTGGATCCGACGGGCGAGTCTGGCCCGATAGGGTTCAGGGGTGCGCTGCACTTCTGGAAGATCTATGGGGATTACCCTGACTGGCTGTGGCGGATCCTCTGGCGGGGAGAGGCACGACGCTACGATCCAGTACGGTGGAAGAAAGCAGATCCCCGCGGCTACTGGCAGTGGATTCACGGGGAGGAGGCCAAATGATCTGCTGCATCTGCGGATTGGAGTCCAAGAAGGGCGTTCTCTGCGGCTGGCACACCGCTGCAGGCTACCAGGCGGTCTTCGCCTGCACATACTGCTTCACGAATCCCTGCCTCTACTTCGAGTGCAAGAAACCCACTTGGAGCTACCAGAGGCAGAGGCGAATCGATGAATACATTGAGGAAGGTCAGAAATGATACTTGACGCTGGCTGTGGGAGGCGAAGCAAGCCCCGTCTCCAGGGCACCATCGGCCTAGACATAAAGCCGTCTGTCAGGCCAGACGTCGTGGGAACCATAGAGAGGCTGCCCTTCAAAAGCCACGTCTTTCAAACCGTCATAGCTTCACATGTCCTTGAACACGTCTATCGCGACTTGGAGGCTCTGAGAGAGTTTCACAGGGTCCTCGTGCCAGGCGGCAAACTCCTCCTCAGCACGCCGAACGAGCAGGCCTACGACAGGCTTTGGCGCACGCTGAGGCGTAAACCAGCATCCGGCTCGCGGGGAGGGCATGTCAGAGACGGCTACTGTGCCTGTGTGCTGGAGAGGTGGCTCTTAGACTGTGGCTTCAAGCCGCGGAGACGCAGCTTTGCCTTTTCAAGGCACATAGTCGAGGAGGCCATCGCTATTTGAGGCCGTGGAAGAGCTTTGAACACAGAGTTGTCCACGCCTTGAGAGATATGGGCTTTGAGGCCCGGCGGACCACCTCGGGGAGGCAGGGCCAGGAGGAGACCGCCGACGTAGAGGCCGAGAAAGACGGGGTGAAACTCCTAGTGGAGTGTAAGTTCACGTCTAGAGCCCAGTACGCCACATCGAGGCCGATCAAGCTGGAGTGGCTGAGAAAGCTTGAGGAGAGGGCTAGGAAGACCGGTAGGATACCCGTCCTCATCTTTAACTATCCTGGGAGAGGCTACTATGCCGTAATTCCTCTAAGAGACTTGGGCAAGGTGGCAAGGCCAGCGGAAAAAATAAAAAGCCAGCTACAATAGCTTAAATGGTCGAATGGTCGGGATGTCTCTATGACCGACAACCCGGGTCCGAGCCCCGTCAACCAGGGCAGGGGTTTGAACAACAAGAGTCAGGCCGATTGGGAGCGTTTCAAAGTCGAGGTGATTGATCGGCTCGCCCGCATCGAGACGAAGCTGGACTCGCTGCCATGCAAAAGTCACCAGAACAGGCTGGAGAAGCTCGAGGCCAACCAAGCCAAGTACATGGCACTCACCGTTGCCATAGTAATCGTCCTCAGCATGATATTCTCCAGACTACCCTGGCCCTTCGGCTAGAAGACAGCGGGGGCAGGCCAAGTGAGAAAGGAAGACGTAGAGCATCTGAGGAGGGCCGTCGCCCTGGGAAAAAACATCTGCACCCCTGGATACGGCCCGGCAATGGACATCGAGCCCACCACTAGGAACCGGGCAAACATAGGCCTCCAGTTCACCGGGAACTGCTACATGAAGGGGAAGCTCACCCACGTACAGGATGTCTACTACAACGGTCCCAGCGAGAAGATCAAGGTGGGAATCGACCCCGACCACGTGAACCGCTTCCTCCAAGGCGCCACCGACATGGCGGTACGCGTCGACAAGACCGAGGAAGGCAGAAGAATAACAATCGGCAAGTCCACGCAGAAATGGGGCAAACCGGGGGGGCTAGAGTGGTCCGAGTACAGCATAAGGTGCATCCTTGTCAAGGACCCTGAGTTCATAAGCCCCGGCCAGTGCTACATACCAGAGGCCAAGCCAGAGAAACCCGAGGCACCGCCAACACCCATCCCAGTAGTCGAGGCAAAGGCACCGCCCGCTGTCGCAGAAAAGCCAAGAAAGGGGCACTACGAGTACTGGGGCATGCGGGCTGTATGGGTTCCCGACTAGTCCTATTCATCTTGTTTGTGCTTCTTTATTCTTAATCCCCGCTAGGGAGGCGGAATTGATGAGCAAAAGCGAGAGTGACAAGACGCGTGTAGAGGAGCTACTGGAGGAAGTCTTGGAGAGGCTTAGAAGGATCGAGGAGATGCTTCAAGGTTTTGAGGAGAGGCTGAAGTCAAAACGGGAGAAGGGCGGCGAGCTAGCTACTCTGGCGTCGGCTAGCTCGAACGGCATAATAGTGACAGATCCAGAGACACTTAAGACGCTGCAGGACTACGAGAGGAGATCACTCGCCGAGTTCAAACTGAAGATGGGTCCTCCGCCAAGGCTGCCCGGAGAGTGTCCAAAATGCTATGAGAAAGGACAGAGGGTTGGAGGACGATTCGTAGAGGCAATCGACTTCAAGAAGTCAACCGCCTGGATAATGGAGTGCCCGGTGTGTGGCCATCGCTGGGCCGCCCAGTTCAAAAAACCCAGGGCATAGCCTCGGCTAGCGCCTCTCCTCCTTTTCTTTTTCCCCCCTAAACGTGATGACACACGTGGGGCACTCGCCAAGCTCCGAGTGATACCTCTCACCCGCCCTGTAGGTCAGATCGACCAAGCTCTTCGCCCTAGCAATGGCCTCCCTAAGCTTTGAAACATCCTCCTGGGTTGTAGACAGTCTCTGTGTCCACATCCACTTCCGCAGATCCCTCTGCTGCCTCTTGATCTCCTCAAGCATCTTGGCGAGCTCGCTGTCCCTTATCTCGGTTCCGAGATCCTCCTCGGCCGTGACCAGCTCCTTTATCGCCGCTCTGACCCTTTCCCGGGCCTCTGGCGTCAGCCTGCCCTTTTTCAAGCTGAATCTCTCAGCCTCCTCCAAGAGGCCGTGGGCCTTCGAGTAGTGCCTCTCAAGGCACTCGAGGCAGTAGTCCTCGGGCGTCTGCCCCTCATAGCTGTACGACCCGACGGGGCTTCTACCCCTCTTCGGCTTGGATGCCTGCACCACGCCCGCTCGGGGACTAGTCACCTTTGCATCGAACCTGGAAATCAGGCCGTCAATCCTGCTCAGAGTCCTGTCAATCGTGCCGACGAAGCTGTCCAGCTTCTCCACCGCGTCGAACGGCATCTTAAAGAGATCCAGCTCCTCCAAATCAGCCTCCTCTATAAAGCGCAGATCGGGCAGCGGGATGCCTGGAGCTATCATCTTCCCGCTCGGCCTCAGCTTCTCCGTCCCTAGCTTCTCGGCTTCCTGAGGCATCTACCTCAACCTATCTCACTTTGCTTGCCGCTCTTATTAGTTCCTCCTCTGCCTCGAGGACCTCTTCGCTCTTCTCAAGCTTCTTCTTGATCTGCTCGGCCACCTTTGCCCTCTCCTCGGGCGTCCTCGTCACCTCGGGTTTGAAAGACTCACCGGGCATCGGGATCTTGTTCAAGAGCTGGGCCGCCCGCTGGTCAAGCCTCTCCGCCAGGGAGTCCACCACGTCGACAGTGGTCCTCCCCGTCTTGCCGTAGCCCATCCTCTCGGCAACCCTCTCCACAAAGTCAATGGTTTCAAGGGGGCCGGGCCTGTTTTTCAGGTCTTCAAGCTCCTTCTTAATGATCTCCAAGTCCTTCTTGTGCAGCTCTTCGCGCAGCTCGTCGATCTTCTTCGAAGTCTCGTCGCCCTCCTCCTTCTTGGAGGTGGCTTCTTTCATCATCTTGGTGATCTCGGCTTCAAGCTTCTTCATCTTCAACTCGTGCTCCCGCTTTGCCATCTCGTGCTTCTCACGGTCCCTCTCGTATTGAAGCCAAGCCCTAAAGCCCTCCTCATCGGTGACGATCTCTTGTCCATCGATAACCTTCTTGTACACCTTCCTCGGCTTGGCTGGCAAGCCGTAGGAGCCGTAGGAGCCATAGGGATAGCTAGGGGGCTGGCCGTACTGCCCGTACGGGTAGGGCATATAAGGCGTGTAGCCGTAGACCTGGCTTCCCTGCCCCGTTGCAGAGTAGGGCTGGTAGCCACTGTAGCTCGGCGGTGGAGGATAGATTGTGACTTGGGAGACCCCGCCGAGATACCTGTCGACTGCTTGGGCCAGCCCCGGGAACTTGACGTAGAGCGGCCTGATAACATAGACGGATAGCTGGTTGTCATACGCCTTGGGTGCAAGGCTCTTCACATAGGCATGTAGGAGATTGGCATCTCTAAGTGGCGAGGGATCATCCTCCAGCGAGCGGATAATCATCCCCTTTATCGCCGAGCTGATCCCGTAGACACCGTCGAGCCTATCGTCTAGGAAGCCGATGGCGTCCTTGATGGTCTCCACCTCGGGTGGCAGGGGCGGCGCCGGTTTCTCCTCTGCCTCCTCGTAGGGCTTCTTGGCAAGGAACCTCCTGCAGATAGGACACCTACCGTCGAGGGACTCTACCTCGCCGTGCTCCCTGCAGTAACCCACCTGGGGCTTCTCTTTTTCTTCCTCTTCTTCTAGAACTTCTTCTTCAACACCCTCTATGGGAGTCTCTTCCTCGGGCTCGGCGCCGAGGGTCTCCTTCTCCTCAGCTTCCTCGGCTTTCTCGACCTCCCCAACGGAGGCTTCTTCCTCAAAGCTAGGCTGTTGCATACCTCTCCGCCTCGATGCTCTTCAAAATCTCGTTGACTGTGAAGTGCAGACTCAGCCTGAAAGCCTCGCTTATCGTCGGCTCGTTCACCTTGCCCAGCTTGAAGAGATAGTGGGCGAGCTTCTCGGCCATCTCCTTTTCCTCTTCCTTAAGCCTTATCGTGACCTTTACAGTCATGCCGTCCACGAGCAACGTGTGTCGGACAAGAATTTAAATATGTCGTCTGTTTGGTAAGACAACGTTAAGAACCAGTTTAGCGGCCGGCCCGGTTTCCGACGGGAGCCGCATGGAAATTCCCGGGCCCTCCGAGGAGGCCCAAGACGATGTCAGGTTGATGCCTATATGAGGCTTGGAGTTGTGAGCGGCAAGGGTGGCACGGGGAAAACAACGGTCTCCTACTCCCTCGCCGTGGCCCTCCGTAGGAAAGGATTCAGGGTCGGGTTGCTCGACATCGACCTGACAGGCCCGAATCTACACGACATATTGCGAGGTGAGCTGGAGGTCTCGGAGGACAGCTTTGTTCCAGCCCAGAGCCACGGACTGGTCTACGTCTCCCTTGGCCAGATAGCCAGCGAGGGCGACCCCGTGCTCTGGAACGGCGGCGACCTAGAGGCCGCGGCGAGGCAGCTACTCGACCGCACCACGTGGGGTGAGCTAGACTACTTGATCGTTGATTTTCCACCAGGGTCGGGTCCAGAGGTTCAAGCCCTCCTCCCCCTAATGGACTGTGCCATCGTTGTAACTGTTCCGAGCATGCTGGCTGAGAGCAATGTCAGACGCATCATAGAGATGTGCAGGGAGACCTCAACGCCGATAGCAGGAGTTGTAAAGAATATGGCGTGGTTTGTCTGCCCCAACTGTGGAGCCGAGCATAGAATCTTCCCCGACGATACCTCCTTCGAGGACCTAGGGGTTAGGACGATAGCCAAGATACCACTGGATCCGAGGACTGCATCTTTGAAGATGATAAAGGACTTCCCCATCGAGGCGGTGATGCAAGCGGTGGAGCAGCCCGTTGTCCTTGCCAAGAGAAAAAAGTCTATCAGGCGGGTCATCCTAGAGGCTCTCGCCAAGAACTGGGCGGCCAAGCCGGGCAAGCCGGTCAAAGCGGAGGAGAGGTAGGGGTCATATGGGATACGTGAAGGAGATTATAGACCGCTTTTTGAAGATTCAGGACAGGTTTTACCGCGATGTGAAGGAGTATACCACGGGTGCCGATGGCAGGGTCTCTCTGCTCAGGGTGGTTGGGATTGACGGTGACAGCGTACTGCTCAAGTACCAGTACGGGAGGATCAGGTATGCAAATGAAAACGAGGAGCCAGTTCACATATTCCGCTGCACGGTGGATAGCTTCCTCAACATCCTCAGCGGCGATGAGGATATGAGGGAGGCCATCACGAAGGGCCACTTCGTTATAGAGGACGCCCGTGACGGCAACATAGACGTGGTGGAGTGTGAGAAGTGGGCGAAGGCCTTTAGCAGGATGAGAGGCATACTTGGAAGGTATTTCGCATGAACAAGAAGATGGATAAAGCGATTCCCAAACCGGGGAGGGCAAGGGCATGGCTCATAGTGCTTAGGCCGTTCGCCTTGCCCTGGATGGCTGTTAACACACTGTTCGGTGCGAGCCTCGCTGCTGGTGGCTGGCCAGGATTGGGGGCGTGGCTACACGGCTTTCTAATAGTAAGCTTGGTGCTGCTCTTCGCACACCTGGTGAACGCGCTGCGCGACTTTGCCCTCGGCCTCGATAAGATTGACGATGGAAGCGCAGCGAAGCCGTATACCGCTGGATGCCAAGTCATACCTAGGGGCTGGCTCTCGGCCAAAGAGGTCTGGGCGGGTGCCTTGGTTCTGCTCGCTTTGTCACTCGTGCTACTGGCTCTTGCCCCCTTGAGACTGGACGTCTGGATTCTCTACACGCTTGGAGTAGCGATGGCGGCAACCTATACTGACTTCTTCAAGCCCCATGGCCTCGGCGAGGTAGCCCTCTTCTTGGGTCATGGCTTCGCCGCCACGACGCTGGCCTATACCGTTCTCAGGCCTCTGACCTTTCAAGGACTATCAGCCGGAGTCTTGATGGGGCTCTGGGCAGGCTTAGTCTACACGGTTGACCAGTGGCAGGACACGGCGACAGACTTCCTCAGGAGGGCCTCCAGCCTTGCCTTTCTCGTGGTGAAGGGGGAGATGAAGGTGAGCCAGATATGGTTCTTCCTCGTGACGGCGGCCTACGTAACCCAGGTGGGAACCATAATGATGGGGATGCTGCCCGCTGCAACCCTCGTTTCGGTCTTCATACTCCCGCTGTGCCACGTAGCAGGGATCCTGCTGGATGCCGAGTTCGACAAAGGGGTTTTCGTCGCACTGGTCTGCATGTGGGCCTTCGCCCTTCTCTGCGCCCTTGGCATCATTCTCTAGTGAGGTTTCTCCGCCTCTCTGTGGGCTAGTCGAAGTGCAATAGATGCGGCCAAGTCGCCGATGGGATTCAAGAAGAGGGCTTTCCTCCACCTAGACCACTGCCTAGTGTAGAAGGGTTCCAGCCTCTCCATGAAGTAGACCGACGCTAGGATGGCTATCAGTATTCTCAGTACCCTGACGAATCGCCTATGGGAGTATCTCGGCGATGAGGTCCGTTGGCGTTGGAAGCGTCCTGTGGAAGTATCTATCGGAGATCTCAACGTTTCCTCCCTGCCAGTTATCGTGCTTCTGCCCCGGCTTGCCAGAGACATCTATCCTTGCAACCAGCTCCGAACCCGTATCGGTCAAGCCGATTTCTTTGAACCACCTCCTCCTATAGAGGGGCACCGTGGGGTAGTAATACCTCAACGCCTTGTTGTAGCAGCCGTAGGGCTCGCAGCTCCACGAGTCTTCAAACTCGCAGAGAAGGTACTTCTCCTCGACGGCGTAGTTGCGCATCACTTTGCCCTCTTCAGATCTGTACGCAGGGTTGATACCGCTTGTCTTCTCCTCGCCAACCGAGGGCGACGCCTTCCACACACCGCCTCTAAACATGACATCCATGTAGAAGTAGCCAGTCGTCTCGATAGTGGTCTTTCCCTTGGAAACCACGCCGTCATACAGCTTGACGATGCAGCTATAGGCCCTGCGATCCCTAGGTATTGAGAATGGAACCTCCCAGAAGCCCCATATGGGAATCACAGGCTCCAAACTGTTCTTCTCCCTTCTGCTCTCTTCTACTCTTTTTCGAAAGGACCTGGAAGCTTCAAGCCGCCTTGTTTTTCAAACTCTCTTCCAAAGACGCCTCTCAGAGCCCCCCTTGGAAGCGGAGGATAAGGCGGATAGGCCGGCAGGATGTCCCATAGAAACTTGGGCAAAAGCTCCTCTGGCTTTCTCCTAGGCTTCGAAGCCTCCGAAGCCCCCGACTCCTCCGTTGTCTGAGGCATAGAAAACTATGCGGGTTGCCCGGATAAAAAGATAACCTTATTCAAATCCAAGCTACAGTTATTTCTCGGATGGCCTTGACGGATCTTATAGATCTCTTCTCAGATATGAGGAAGGATATGAAGGAGCTGATAAAGACCCTTTCCCAGCTCAACAACCATCTATCAACCATCAAGAAGACGGCCGACTCCATCGAGAAGTTTACTCGGGAGCTTTCAAAGGTAAACCAGAACATCGAGCAGCTAATGCAGATGGTCGACCTCTTCAAAGAGAAGGAGGAGTAGACATGGCGGAACGTGTCCAAGCATTCGAAGAAGACTTGTTCCCGACACTGGGAACGGCGATCCAAGAGGGAGAAATCTCCTATAGGCCGAGCACATCCATCCTCTCCGAGCCTGTCGATGTGCTTCACTGCGACGGCACGACGGCCAAGTGGTGCTTCCAAAAAACCCTTGGATCTTGGCGATACAGAGCGGCGCGACGAGGGACAGCAACGGCGGGGAGGAGCTACAGTGCGAGGATCGGCCCCGTACCACTGGCCGGAATGCCAGTGAGGCTGTTCTCCGACGGCAGGCTGGTGAAAACCTACAGCACGGATGATGAGGGCAAGGTCTCTCTGCCCCTGCCAGTCGAGCCCGCGACTAGGAAGACATACACCGCGACACTGCTAGACAGGCCAACCGGCCTCAAGAATCCCTTGGAGGACGTCTTCGACCTAGCCGTCTGGCTAGTGACCTGTAGAAGCAGGAACATAAGCGATGTGTGGGCCCGCTTCCAAGGCCGCAGCGTAGAGGTGGATCTGCCGAGAGCCTTCTGGAAGTACCCGGGCTTCCTCATAGGACTTGCAGGCTTCTCAGCGGGCTGGGTGGACATAGTACCCGTATTCGGCGACAAGGAGGTCACCTTGGAATACGGCGTCTCCGCATATTGTAACACGCCTGAAGCACGCCCGGGACGGGAGAAGTGTCTAGCGGCGAGGCCGAAGACGTGGTGGCGATTCGACATCCACTGCAACAACGGAAAAGTAGAGAAGACTGTCTCTGGCAACCTCAACATAGATAGGCACCTCAAGGTGAGACTCACGACGGATGATGTGAGCGGAGAGGTAGTAATTCCAGCGGGCGCTGAGACATGAACTCGAAGAACTCGAAGAACTCGAACTCGGGCAAGATAAATCCTTGGACAGAGGAAGCGTTCAAAAGGGCTGAGTCCCGAGGGAGGAGCGTAGAGGGGCTGCCCGCTGTACTCGAGGCGGAGGCAGGAAAGGCAGAGCAGGTGGCGAGTAGTCTGAGGAAGCTAGGCTACTCCGTGCAGGGCATAGTGGGAGACTTCGTCTTCGCCGATCTGCCCGAGCCAGCCGACTTCGAAAAAGCGGCTAGAATCCCCGGTGTGAGGGTGGTCTCCGTCCAGAAGAAGCTCTACCCCATGGCGATAGGTCTGGACGAATTGTTCAAGAAGATAGCCATAGCAACTGATCCCCTTCTCTCCAAGCTTGCTCTAAGCGATCTAGAGGCATTAGGCTTGAAGGTGAAGCCAGCCGCCGAGATACCGACGCCTTTCCACGCCATGGGCAGCATGCTGGCCGAGGCGATGAAGCTTGCCTCGAACCCCGCGGCTAGGATCACCGAGTACATCAAGGGCTTTCCCCCAATCTTGGCCCGGGCAGACTGGGCACTGGTAACCGAGACGAGGAGGATTATGGAGGCACCGGATGACAACGTGGTTCAGATACCCGTCGGTGTGATTGACACGGGTGCAAGGCCAGGCCCCATGATCGGGATTCCAGGCTTGGACTATGACTGCGTCTCGCTCGCCGTGCCGCCCGAGCCCCCCGTAGATACTATGAGTCACGGATCTTGGTGCCAGAGCTGTGCCTTCGGCAGGCCGTCGCCGACTAGGTACGGCGAGTTTCAACCCGTCTCGCAGGCAAAGGTCTTCCACGTCAAGGTCTTCTCCGCTCTGGGGCCGTGTAGCAGCTTCCAGATTATGAAGGCAATGCAGATGTGCGCCGAGAGGGGCTGCAAGATTGTAAGCATGAGTCTAGGTGGCCCGCTGGAAGGATCGGTTGAAGAGGACCCTGAATGCGTCTTGGCGAGGAAGCTGTACCAAGAGCACGGCACCAACTTCGTCGTGGCGGCTGGCAACGACGGGGAGGAGTGGACGATAAACTCTCCGGGAGCATCGCCCTACGTCCTCTGCATCGGCGCGATGGACTGGAAGGAAGCCAAGACGAGTTCCTACTCTTCCAGAGGCCCGCAGGCAACCTGGTACAAGGAGCATAAAGACGCCTATAACGAGGATCTGAAGAAGTACGGCGAGTACCTCTTGAAGCCCGACGTCGCAGGCATAGGGGGCGATACGGATAGCCAGATCGTCGCGGCGTGTTCCCCTTGGTACGATGGACTCTACGACTTTACTCCGGATCTCGCCGATATGATGATCGGAACGTCGATGGCCACTCCGCACTGCGCGGGACTCTTGGCGATTGCCCTAGACAGGGGCTTGGTGTCTAACGTTCAGGACATCAAGGTGAAGATGAAGATGACGAAGAGGTCAAAAGACGATGAGCAGGGATACGGGTTGATGACTTGGAGCAGGATCTCCTAGATGGTTAGTGCTCTGTTACTGGTCTGTTAGTGGTCTTTATGGTGCTTCCGAGGATCAGGCTTTTGCCAAAGCTGAGAATTCCCATCGCGGAGGTCCATCTCCCTGAGGTAGAGCTCCCAGAGTTTCCACCCAAGCTGGGAAGCCTGGACGACAGGGAACTCGACCTTATAAAGTACGGGGCGATGGACGACATCGCGGACATCGTGCCAGTGGTGGGCGACATCTTCTCGGATATGGCTTACAAGGAGCTGGTGGCAAAGATGAGTGACGAGGAGTATAAGGCTTTTCTAGAGGAGAACAAGCTTCTTCCCTCATCGCTAGCGGCCCTTAAAGTAATCATACAGAGACGGATCAGGGAGAAGGGTAAGCTGGGTAAGCTTGAAACCTAGCAAGCTAGCTGGATGCACTGCCAATTCACAAACCTTTATAAGTTTGGCAGAGAGCATTATTCTGGGTGAATCCTTTGGACAACCCACTTGAAAGACTTCCAAGGGAACTCCCCCACAGAGTGGTAGACGGCATACTGGATGGCATTGCAGAGATTCCGAAGGACATCAGTGAGACCATCAGTTCTGCACTCGACAGGGGGCCGCTTGGAACGAGTGGTCCCCACAGAGCGGTGGACAACGTGGTCAAAGCGATCCCCAAGGGACTGCAAGAGGTAGGAGAGGGCGTTGCATCGGCCCTAGACAAGCCAGCCGAGACGATTAGGAGGTAGATAGATGGCTCCACAGCTACCGAGTCTGACCTCGCTTACCAAGGTACTTAGAACCCCGGAGATACAGTTCGAAAACATGTTGAAGTCGGCAGGGATACAGCTCCCACCGGGTCCACAGGCAATGCTTCTGAACCTTCAGCAGAGCCTAGAGGCAGGCGGGGCACCAACGCTTCCCAGCCTACCTTCTGGGCTTCCCAAGATCGCTGGGTTCCCCGAGCTGCCTAAACTGCCCTCTATAGAGCAGGTGACGGGAGCCCTGCCGAAGCTACCTGGAGCCACCGTTGCGGCTGGACCTGCTGCAGCCCCGAGGGCAGGCGGGGTTGCACCTGAGGCGGCTGTATTCGCCGGGGGAAGATCTCTCGACAGCGAGAGAGCCATAGTGCTGTGAGGTAAGAGGTGAAAGGAGGAGGAATGAGATGTTCCTGAGGACAACGGACAAAAGGCCTGACGACGAGATTCAGAAGGCCATCGAAGCGGTGGTGAACGATGCTGAAGACCTATGGGCGCCGGCCAAGTTTGAGGGCTGGTATCCATTGACGGGCTTCGGCATCGAGGAACTCGCACCCGGCCACATCCAAGCGGGTGGAACCGGCTGGGGCGCCAGTGACTACTGGGCAATCAGCATAGCGGCCAGCAACACCTGGCAGGACTGGATCAACATAACCATGAGTGACAGCGCCTACGTCATCGACACCGGCCTCTTCGACAGAGAGGCAACGCCGAAGCTGACGCACGTCCGCCCCAACCCAGGCGGAGAAGACTTCCCAATGAAGAACCTGGAACACATGTTCACGCTGGACGTTGCCAGAGTCTGGTGGGAGAAGCCGTACAGCGTCAGACCGGACAGCCCCTTCGTCTACAGAGTGAAGGCCGACAACACAGGCATCGAGCGTGCTGGAATCCTCGGATACACCATCGCGAGGAGGGCCTTCCTGATAAGGGAGCTCTAGGCTCCCTTGTCAAGCCCGAACAGGCCCGAGTAAGTAAATATTAGGGGGAAGCAGGATGCCAGAGCCTCTGAAAGAGGGGTACTACGTTCGTCTAGTGGGAGCTGCCGTTCCCAGCGAGTACATAGACAAGTACTACCAAGTGGTCGCTGTAGAGGGCTTCACCTACGAGACGGGTCAGGCAGACACCGCGGAGTTCACATCGGTTGCTTCCGGCTCTGAGAGCGGGTTCAAAAACATAACGGTGCTGGAGCCCGACGACAAGCCTTTCCACCTCTACTACGTCAAGTGGGGTGTCAGAGACGGGTGTGAATACCAGATAAAGATCCCAACGGGTACGAACCGCCTCGGCCTAGACGAGGATATGGATGTGGCCCGCATAGACAACGAGAAGAGTCCGTGGTACGACCCCAACCCGGAGTACGCCTTCTTCCTCATCCACGACATGTATCCAGCGATAAACGCAATAAACAACACGCCTTCATCGGTGACGCCGAAGGTCTGGTTCGAAGGCGAGAAGTACGACTTGGCGGAGGTCACGGATCCAGACGTCTTGGAGAAGCTCAGAAACTACGAGGTAGGCGAGACGCCCTACATACCGAGCAAGAAGGTGACGCTGGGCGGGGTGAAGACGGCTTAGGAGGCGATGGCTTGGGAGCACTTAGAGAGTTCGTCAGAAAGGTCCTGAAAAACGGCTACACGGGCGCGCTAGACGAAGAACTCGACGAGATTAGAAGCGAGTACCCGAGGACACTTGAAAGCGGGTATCATGCTTGGGCTACTGGATCCACCGTCAAGACCAGTCTCCTTGCCGTTCCAAGCGCAAAGGTCTTCCACCTCAAGCACCTGATGATAAACAACGAGGACGATAGCACCAACCTTGCCTTCTTCTACGACGGCCCCGGGACCAGCGTCCCCGTTGGAGGCGTCCATGTCAATGGAAGCACCACCGTGTTTGTCAACAACTTCAAGGGATGGATCTTCCAATCCGCGGTGCATGCAAGTCTTGCAACGAGTCTGACCCAGATCAGGGTTGGAGGCCTTATAAGGGACAGCGACTAATGAGCAAAGGGGCAGGTAACAGCTAACGGCGGTAGAGTAGTATGCACATAAAGACCAACTACAGGATACGGAGCAGAGACGTTGGCAACGATGCCCTTACAAGCTGGATAGTGACCCGAAGCCACAGTGGGGTGACGGACGGGGAGGGACTGCTGACCGTATCTATGGATGGCTATGGCAGGCCGGGATGGGTACAGGCACTACTTGCCTCTGTACCTGGATCGGGAGCCCTTGCAAGCAACCTTCCCCTAGCAAACATCTATCTGACGAACAACAGTACAGCCGAGGGGCCGATAAGCGGAAGCATAGCGTACCTCAAGATGATGGCACTGTGGAACGAGCAGCTCGGCTCGGCAACAAGCTTCATCAGGACGGCTAGCTACGGATCTATGGCGAATGCAACCGTCAGAGTGGTCTACGGAGCCCTCATAGCGAGCCGATAAGAATCCAGCGGAACGTGCTAAGGTTTCTAAGATAGACTTTTTAAACAGAGGTGTAGAAGTAGGTAGGAAGGCCTATGAGTATCGAGCAGCCTGGAAGGTATCTTAGAACCAACTACCGGCTCACCGGTGGCAAGGTGGATCTCGGTGCGTTGAACAGCATGCTGGTGCTGTTCAACGACCTAGCCTCGATGCACGGAACCTACTCGGCTGGAAACCCCGTCACCATCTCGATGGTTGGCTACGGCTACCCCCAGTTCGTAGCCGTGGTGGGACAGAGTACTCCTGCTGGCATTGAGGGCAGCCTCCCCGTGGTGGCGAGGGCGACGCAGAGCTTCAGCGGTTCGATAGGCTGGGTCTACGTCTTCCAGTCGGACAGCAACTTCGCCAACTCTATAAACCTGAATATCCTTGCCCTCATCGGATCGAGATAAAGTAAGGGTCTAGGTCTAGACGAGTCCTAGATGAGTCACCTTGAGCCACGTTAAGAAGAACTACGGCGAGGCCGTAGTCACGGATAGGGGTCTACGTATAAAGCCGGAGCAGGTCAAAAAGATAGCTGCCGTTGGAAGCATCGTGATTGTGCGTGGGGGATCTCTCTTCCACGAGGCTAGGCAGCAGCCACAGAGCGAAAACTTTTAATACTTCGATTTCTAAGATTCCTTAGTGAAGAATATCAATGTGAGTCTGGACGATGAGCTGTACAGACAGCTCAAGCTGACCATGCTCGAGGCGGGCGCCGAGAGCTGGCAAGACTTCTTCAGGAAGATAGTAAGCGGCGAGGCCGACGTCTACTTCGAACTTGTAAAGGTAGACGGAGAGGACCCCTCTCTCCACGTCGTCGAGTTCAAGCTTGGTGACTACTTGTACAGGTATGAACACGGCACGATAACCCTTCTACGATCGCCTAGGAAGAGGCTCGCCGTGGGAAGGAGGTATGGAGTCTGAAGCGCCTTGTAGCAGATATGCCTGACGTGACTTTTAGGAAGCTATTGAAACTGAAGAAGCAGCAGGGCTACGAGGGCAAGCCGTGGAGCGACTGGTTCCGGTACCTGACGAGGACAGTCTCGCTGAACGAGCGGTTCGACGACGCTGTGGGAAGAAACACGCGTAGCGGGCTGGCACCCCTCTGGATGGAGAACTTCATAATGAACCTGCCCGAGATTGTTGACCTAGAGACCTATCCAAGGGACAAGGACAAGCACAGTATTGGCAGGCTTCCCAAGCATAAGGGCAGGCCCGCCCTGATCGTCGCGGCGGGGCCGAGTGTAGAGGAAAAGCACCACCTAGAATTGCTGGCTGAGAGGGGCTTCAAAGGAGTCATCTTTGCATGTGACAGGATGCTGATACCGCTCTTGAAAAACGGCGTCGTGCCGAACTACGTTGTAAGTGTGGATGGGAACAGGGAGAAGATTGTAAGGTGGTTCGACGATCCTATTGTTGACAGGTATGCAAAGAGGGTCACAGGACTCTTTGTAAGCACCGCGGCTCCCAATGCGGTTAGGCGCTTCAAACAGGCGGGCGGAAGGATCTACTGGTTCCACGGCATGCTTGATCCTTTCTACGAGTTGGACAGCGTCACCTCGTTTATGAACTATATGACTGGATCCACCGCCGTCTCCTGTGGAGGCAACGTTGGGACAAGCTGCTGGACGCTTGCCTACTATCTGAAGTGCAGCCCCATCATCTTCATAGGGCTGGATCTGGGCTATACCAAGGAGACGCCTATAGAGGAGACCGCCTACTACGAGCTTTTGAAAAGCTCTGGGGCTCCGCTTGAAAACATCCAGCAGTTCTACGAGGAGGGTGTAAACCCCGAGTTTGGATGCGAATACTACACAGACGCCGTGTTCAAGAACTATAGGGACTCTCTTCTAGAAATGGTCGAGGCGGCTGGTGTAGAGACGATAAACGCTACAGAGGGGGGATGCGTCTTCGGGCCTGGGATAAGGTGCATGAGGTTTGAAGAGGTGCTGGAGAGGTATGGCGCGGATAATGCTGGTTAACAGTCCGATAAGGACAAGTGAGCCACCCAAACACATCCCCTATGGGCTTGCAATCCTAGCTGCTTTGGCCGACTCCACGGGACACGAGGTCGGCATACTGGATGTCAACGCCTTCAGGTTGAACCGCGAGCTGATACGCAGGGATCTAAAAGCCGAGGCAGCGGACAAGCCGTTAGATCTCATCGGCGTCTCGGGCCTGGTTACAACCTATGGGTTTCAAAAAGAGATTATCCCTTGGCTGCGGAGAGACCACCCGGGTGCAGTAATCGTGGCGGGGGGAGGATGCGCCTCCTCGATACCCGGCGAGATGCTGGAATGGATACCCGAGCTTGACATGGTTTGCATAGGCGAGGGCGAGAAAACCTTCATGGAGATCCTTGACCACTTGGAGGACCGGGACTTCAGCAAGGTGAAAGGCATATGGTACAGGGAGGACCTAGAGGATTGGCCAAGGCCGTCGAAGAAACATGCCCGGAAGGTTGAAAAAAAGGCTAAGGAGATGGTGGCGGCTAGGAGGCGGGGCGAGGTAGGCGTGGTGAAGAACCCGATACGGCCCCTTATGAGCGAAGAGGAACTCGACCAGCTTCCCTACCCTGCATGGGAGCTATTGCCCATGGAGGAGGTGTACTTCAAGAACAGTCCACTCGCGCTGAGTGCAGAGGCCCTAGCCGCGAAGAGGAGGATCGACCTAATCTCGGAGAGGGGATGTCCATATAGCTGCACCTTCTGCTTCCACAACTACATGGGGGGCGACAGGCTGCCAGATGGGTCGAGGCTGAAGCCCCTTGTAAGGTATCAGAGCGCCCGCTACGCCGTCGGGCTAATTAAGTATGCAAGGATCAAGATGGGGATAGACTTCGTCAGCATACTTGATGAGAACTTCTTGGCGAACAGGAAGAGGGCGCTGGAGTTCTGCGACCTTATGGAGGAGGAGGAGCTTGTAGGCGTGGTGAAGTGGGGATGCTTAGGGGGGCCGCAGACAGTAGATCCAGAGCTTCTGGCAAGGCTGAGAGAGGCAGGGTGCACCTACATAAGCTTCGGCTTCGAGTCGGCAGATCCGAGGAGGCTCAAAGAGATCAAGAAGCCTCACACCGTGGAGCAGATGTCAAACGCCCTCAGATGGACCATCAAATCTGGGATAAACCCCATAACAACCTTCATGGTTGGTTACCCAGAGGAGGACCTCGTCTCGATATACGAGACAGCGAGGTTCTGGGTTAAAAACGGGATAGAGTGCGTCCCCTTCTTCATAACGCCTTACCCTGGCACCGAATTGTTCAAGAAGCATAGAGAGGCGATTCTTCGGCAGCACGGCGGCGATATGGAGAGATTTGTACTGGCCCTTGGAGACGCGACCAAGCTGGTGGCAAACCTCACCAGGTTCAGCGACCCGGAGATCCTCGGGTTGAGAGACTTGATGGTTAGTCACGACTTGGAGAGAATCCGAAGGTTCGCCGCGAAGCGAGGCGTAGAGCTTGAAGAGGAATCGCTGCGCCTTGAGAGCATGGTCTCGACATCCTCCGCCGAGGGCTCTATGGGAGAGATAGGAGAGATGGAGACGTGAACAAGAGCAGTGTGGAGCTGATACGGGACTCGGCGAGGAGGATAAGCCGGTACACCTTCAGGGTGAAAGAGAGGCTCTGGATGGAGAACCTCGGGAAGAATATGCAGCAGATACGTTCAGGTAGAGATGTGAGGGAGATTCCCAAGGGAAAGGGCGCGGCAGTCGTGGTGGCCTCGGGGCCGAGCGTCAAGAAGTACAGACAGCTAGAAACCCTGAAGCAATACTTGGAAGACTTCGAAGAGGTGAAGCTCACCGTGTTCAGTTGTGACAGAGCCTTGAAGCCCTGCATCAAGATGGGCATCCAGCCCCGATATGTCTGTACAACAGACGCCGATGCTATGATAGCCCAGTTCTACAGGGGTCTAGAGCCGTCCAGCGAAACAGAGGCCATCTTCAATGCGACGGTGCACCCAGACGTCTTGGAGGCATGCCCCTACAAGCGGTACTTCTACGTCTCGATAATCGACGACCCCTTCGAGGAGAAGAGCCTGACAAGAGCGATCCACTATATGACTGGTAAGACGATGATGGCGAGTATGGGGAACGTCGGCGCCAATACTTGGAACCTTGCCTGGTACCTGCAATACGACCCGATAATCCTCTTGGGAATAGACTTCGGGTATTCCCCTGAAACCCCTATCGAGAAGACGGCTTACTACAAAGCGTATAGGAAGATGGCTGAGAAGATCGCGGGGGACACGAAGCATAAGAAGAGGGTTCTCAAGGGCTTCTACAGATTGGTTGAGAACCCGGAGACGGGGAAAAGTGTCTTGGTCGATATGAACTTCGCCGCCTATAGAGAGATGTTCCTACCCTTTTTGAAGAAGGCGAGATGCACGACGATCAACTGTTCACCTGAATCCTCCCTCTTCGGCGAGGGGGTTGTCTGCCGCGACCTAGGAGAGGTCTTGGAGGAGTTGACGGGTTGACGAGTTGAGGAGTTAGGTGTTCGAGATGCTCAGGGCTGGCGTCGTAGGACTTGGGAAGAAAGGATTTCTCTGCGATCTCGACGAGCCGGTTCGCAGTCCAGAGAGCCACGTCGGTGCCTATGTCAAGTCTGATCACTACAACTTGGTAGCGGTCTGCGACAGAGATGAAGAGAAGATCAAACTCTTTGAAGAGAAGTATCCGAACATACCTGCGTACACTGATCTTCAAGAGATGCTATACGAGTCTAAGATCCAGGTTCTAAGCGTGGTGACGCCTGTTGATACCCACTGCGAGATCGTGAGGCTTGCCGCGAGGTACCATCCCATCGCCGCCATCTTCTGTGAGAAGCCGATAGCCTCCACGTTGATCGAGGCTAAGAGGATGATTCGGACCTGCAAGAACTTCGGGGTGGGTCTCGCGATAAACCATCAGAGAAGGTGGGACTCCCGCTGGATAGAGGCGAAGAGCATGGTTGAGCATATAAAGCCTCTTAGAAGAGCTGTGGGCTACTGTAGCGGAGACCTCTTGGAGGCGGGTATCCACATGATGGATCTCTTCAGGTGGATGGCGCCCGGGGTGCCGTACACCTACATAGACCTGAAGGGTGAGAAGCCCTACAAGCCATATCTTTTCTTCGAGGTTGAGATCTTCGGCGAGAAGGGCATGATAAGGATCAAGGAGAACGGTGACTGTATCGAGCGCTACCTATCCCGGCCGTCGCGCCGCCGCCGCTACAAAGGGCTGAATGAACTAGAAGAGTCTGGAGTGATCTTTCCGCCTCCGGGCTGCCCTATGCTAGCAGCCTTGGAAAACATAGCTGGCTTTGTCAGGGACAAGCGGCCCTTGGCATGTACAGGTGAAGACGGCTTAGAAGCACTTAGAATGGTTCTGGAGGAAGAGAGGAAGGTGAGTGTTTGAAGAGGATCTGTAGGGAGGAAATAGAAGCAGTCTTGAAAGTCCTCTTCCGGGAGCCGGTTTGTCTCTCAGGCTTCTACAAGAATCCGAGGGGAGGACCAAGTGTACAGGCCTTCGAAGAGAGGCTCGCAAGCTACGTGGGGGTGAAGCACGCGGTCGCGGTTTCTAATGGAACCACCGCGCTCCAAGCAGCCCTCCTTGCCGCCGGTGTGGGTCCAGGCGACGAGGTGATAACAACTCCTCTCAGCTTCTCGGCCACCGCCACCAGCATACTGATGTGTGGGGCAAAACCCGTCTTTGTGGACGTTGACTATACCTACAACCTGAACCCCTACCTCGTCGAGGAGGCGATAACGCCGGACACGAAGCTGATTCTCCCCGTTCACCTCTTGGGGACGCCCTGCGAGATGGATCCGCTGCTCGAGATAAGCGAAGAACACGGAATACCTATCATAGAGGACAATGCACAAGCACTCGGCGCCACCTACGGGGAGAAGAAAACCGGTTCTCTGGGGCTTGCAAGCATATGCAGCTTCCAGGAGACAAAGCCGATAACCACGCTCGGCGAGGGGGGAGCTGTCTTGACGGATGACGACGAGTTCGCCGACAAGGTGAGGCTTCTGAGAAACCATGGCTCCCAGTATGCCGAGGCACCGTTTCTCTGCTACAACTGGAGGATGACCGAGGCACAGGCAGCCTTCGGCTTGGCCCAGCTTGAAAAGCTCGATGGATTCATAGAGATGCAGATAAAGAACAGCCACGAGCTTATGCGGGCGCTTCCTACGGGGGTGGAGCCGCCGCGGCCCCGGCTCGGCTGTAGATCCACCTACTATATCCTCGGCTGTCTATGCGAGCCTGACTTTCCAAGGGACAGGTTCATCGAGATCGCCACAGAAAAAGGATTGAACAGGAATCTGCCGGGGGCGACGGTGAGCAAGGGATACACGCGAACGCTGATGGATCTCCCCGTGCTCTCCGAGTATAGGAGGAGCTGCCCGAGGGCGGAGGACTACGTTACACGCTTCCTCTGGTTCGATGTCTGTAGGTGGCGGACGCCCCACGAGATGGATGAAGTAATAGCTAAGGTTGAGGATGTATGCAGCACTCTAGGAACTCTGGGGACTTTGAAACGGTGCTAGGAGTGATTCCCGCTCGGTCGGGTTCGCGGCGCGTCAAGGATAAGAACATCAGGCCGCTGGGCGGCAAGCCGCTTATGGCTTGGACTATCATGGCGGCGAAGGAGGCCGAGACGCTTGACGAGGTTGTTGTCTCGACGGATAGCGAGAGGTACGCCGAGCATGCAAAAAGGCTCCAAGTACCTGTTGTTATGCGCCCCGCGTCTCTACGCGGAGACATAGATACGGGTCTGGTTGTCCGCCACGCGGTACACGAGCTTGAAAGCTGCGGCAGGTTCGATGCCGTTGTCGTCCTACAACCGACAAGCCCCTTTAGGACCAGCGAGGATATAGACAGGGCTGTCAGGCTGCTGAAGCCACCCTTCGACTCGGTGGTAAGCGTGGTGGAGGTGAGTCAGCACCCGGCATGGATGTTTAGGCTTAAGAACGGCTCGCTCGAGTCCTTCTTGGGCTTCCCCTTAAGGCTGCTCTCAGGTATAATAGCACAGGACCTGCCCAAGCTGTATATGCCTAACGGTGCTATCTACGTGGCGAGGCGGGAAGTCGTCGAGGAGGGAAGAGTCTACGGTGATAATCCTGCAGCCTACCCTATGCCTAGGGAGAGATCGCTGGACATAGAAGAAGAGTTCGACTTTAAACTTGCAGAGGCGATGTTGCAGTGGCAATAGCAGGCACAGTGAGATGGACGATTGATCCCTGGAAGCCGGGCTTCAAGCCGCCCTCCAAGTGTCCTAACTGTAAGAGGGTCTGGACGCTGGTCTACACGGGGAAGAGGGACAGCCTTGGAAACCATATCTACCGGTGTAGCTACTGCAAGGTCTTTGTCGGGGCGCCGACCGACTATGCTTACTGCGACTTCTACCCCGAGGCGGAGAGGCTGGAGAAAGACGTCTTCTACAATCCCTGTGTCAAGTGTCCCCATAGAGAGATCTCGCCCACCGCGGGGGTCTGTATTCACTTCAGGAAGTACAGGTGGTACGGCGAGTTGCCGCCGAAGGAGATCAAGCACGTCGAGTCGACCATGAGGACGATTCCAAGGAGCAGGCTGAAGCCGACCGAGCCTTACAGGGTTCCAAGGCTCAAAACTAGGAGGAGGAAGAAGGAGTGATAGAAGTCGTGGCTGAGATCGGCTGCAACCATAACGGCTCGCTTGAGATTGCAGCCGAGATGATACACGGCGCGGCTTTGGCGGGTGTCCAGGCTGTAAAGTTCCAATACTACTCGGCGCGGGAAATAGAGGAGTATGAGAAGAAGCATCCTCCAAGCCTCTACACCCCAGAGATCTTCAAATGGATCAGGAAGACCGAGTTGAGTTTGGAAGAGCTGGGACACCTGAGAGACATCTGCCGCTCGGTGGGTGTCGAGTTCCTCTGCACGCCCTTCATATCTCCCGAGAGGGTTGACGACTTGAATCCCCTTGTAGAGAGGTGGAAGATAAGGGAGAGGGATGCGAGGAGGCTGGAGGGCAACGAGCTGTTTGAAGCCGCACTCGCTACGGGGAAGGAGGTGATGGCGAGCAGGACAAGGCTCCCCGTAGAGCATAGATGGCTTTTCCACCCGAAGATCAGGTGGCTCTACACGATTCCCCACTACCCCGCTACCTTTGCAGAGCTTGATCTAGGCAAGATGGCGAGCTTCCAGGGCTACTCGAACCACGTGCCGTCCATAACAGCACCCCTTGCCTCAGCAGTCATCTCTAAGACGCGGGGATGGCCGAAGTGGACGATAGAGGTCCACGTCAAGCCGAAGAGACCTATCAGGGTGGTTGATGAGGCAGTCAGCCTCACGATGGAGGACCTTGCCTGGCTTGTGCAAAGAGTGATCGAGGTAGAGGCTATGTGGCCTCGGCCCAGCGGGAGGAATCAGATGTGAAGGCTGGTGGAACCTTTCTGGTGACAGGCGGGGCGGGGTCGATCGGCCTCGGCCTTGTCCAGGAGATACTGAAGCGATACGAGCCAAAGACGGTGAGGATCTTCGATAACAGCGACTATGCTCTCGCGCGGGCCGCGCGCAGGCTTTCGGACAAGAGGATCAGATGCCTGCTGGGAGACGTGGAGGACTATAGGCGCGTCGAGATGGCCCTGCGGGGCGTGGACTACGTCTTCCACCTCGCCGCGATCAAAGACATCGGTGTCACCGAGTACAACCCCATTGAGACCATCAGGGTCAACGTGCTCGGAACGGTGAATCTGGTAGAGGCAGCTATGAAGACTAGGCCAAAGAAGCTGATCTACATCTCCTCGGACAAGGCGGTTGAGGCAACAACACTCTACGGAGCCACCAAGTTCATATCGGAGAAGCTGACGCTCTGGGGCCACCAAGTCTACTACCCATCGGTTGTGTTCAGCGTGGTGAGGCTTGGAAACGTGATAGAGACGAGGGGAAACGTCTTCGAGGTTTGGCACGACCAGGTGAAGAGAGGAGAACCCATCACGATCACAGACCCCGAGGCGAGGCGTTTCTTCTTCAACATGGACAAAGCGGTTGACTCGATTCTCGAGGCTTTTGAAAAGGCGAGGGGGGGCGAGATCTTCGTGCCCGATATGGAGGAGTTCAAGATAGCTGACTTGGCTCCCAAGCACAGCCCGATTCGCATAACGGGCCTTAGGCTAGGTGAGAAGCTTAGGGAGAAGCTTATGACAGATGAGGAGAGGAAAAGAGCCAGTAGAAGTGGAGTCCTATGGGTCATACAGAGCGAACAGAGCGAGCAGAGCGACGAGACCTGGAAAGAGGAGAAAGGGGAAAGGCAAAGGCAGCGATAGGGGTGTGCACAGCCTCTAGATCCGAGTGGGGCCTCATACAGCCAGTTTTGAGGAGGCTTGAGAGGAGCCCATTTTTCAACGTCCACACACTCTTCATACAGCCCGGCAGCTTTCAAGACGGCTATACGATTGGACGGCAGAGTAGTTATCTAGACTTGGCCATCACGCCGTTCGACAGGTTCGAGATGCTGGGCGCCGCGATCGGCTTCTACGAAGCAGCCGTACCGACGGCCCAGATCCACGCAGGCGACCTCTCCTTGGAGGGAACTCTGGACGACTATGCAAGGCATATGATAACGCTGACTACAAGCATCCAGTTCTGCTGCTCCCCTGCCTCCTATCTACGGACAATGCAGTTTTTGGAGCTTGTCGGAAAGGATACGGATCGCTGCTACGAGGTGGGCTCCATCCATATGGATGACCTTCAAATCGACTATTCGGCCTGCCCAGGGGAACCCTTTGACCTTGTGCTCTACAATCCGCCGACACGCAGGCTAGACTTGATGAAAAAAGAGCTGGACGAGATAGAGAGATTGATTGGGGACAGACTGGTTGTCTGGATCGAGCCGAATGAAGATCCAGGTAGGAGGTATATCTTGTACAGAATCCAAAAGATAATCCTGCAGAAGGATATTGTGCTGCAGAACACGCTTCCAAGGCCAAGCTATCTAGGCCTTCTGGAGAGGTGTGAGAGGGCCATAGGGAACAGCTCAAGCTTCTTCTACGAGCTTCCCTACTTTGGGAAGAGGCACATCCACGTCGGGGTGAGAAACAAGGGGAGAGAGACCCCAGAGATTAGGCCAGGTGGCTCGGATAGGATCGTCGCCATCCTAGAGAAGCTCTGGAGGAACGGGGGATTCGGAGGAGTCGGAGAACTTGGAGGAGGATAAGGAGGATAGGTGGCGAGGCGGCTGGAAAAAACCTTTCATCGTGCACGCCCAGCCCACCAAGTGGAACTGGATCGTGCTGTACCCAGAGGGACTCGAACTAGGATACGGGGTTGACATAGGCGCCTTCACGTTGATAAACGCCAAGGCGGGGGTTGCGATAGGGGACTACGTCCAGATAGGTTCTCACTGCGCGATTCACTCGGTCTGCACCATAACGGGCAGGTCGGGTCGAATAGTCTTGGAAAAGAAGTGTAAGATCGGGTCTCACAGCATCATAATGCCTGGGGTAACCGTGGGCGAGGAGGCCGTAGTGGGCGCTGGTTCCTATCTGGATAAAGACGTGGAGCCAGGGGCGATCATTCACCCCGTCCTCGAAAGATTCAAAAGATTCAAAAGGTAGATTAGGCCTAGAAGAGGTAGGCGTTCTAGATGTCTGCAAGCCTTGATGATGTGGTTAAAGCCGTCAGGGACACACTGCTTCCTCTCAACGACAACTTCAACTTCTACTCCGAGGAGAGGACGAGTGAGACCATAACGGCGGGCGAGAAGAGGAAGATCATAAAGTCTGGCGGCGAGAGGGGATGGTTCATCGGGCTGCTCTGTCGATGCGACTCCAACCTGCTCAGAGTGGTCCTTAGGGCCAATACCTTCAACGGGATGGAGGAGAAAGAGGCTACGGCCAGCGAGCTTTACACCCGTGGACTTGTCAATCCGAATGTCTATTCCTTCTGGCTGAGCAGGTACGACACAGGCAACGATGAGTACACAATCATGTACACCCCGTCGCCGTGGCTACCCTATACGAAGGGCTACTATGTCTACGTGGAGAACACGGGCAGCAGCAGTTGCACGCTTCACAGGTTCAGGGTGCTGAGGGCGAAGCTGGCGGAGGAGACGTAGCTTGCCCGTTGAGAGAATCATAGAGCTTCCATCGCTAAAGCAGGGCGAAGAGAGTCCGCCTAGAGGCGAGGTTCAGAGGTTCGAGGCACCTGGCTATCCGCAATTAGAGGCGATGGATCCTCTCACAGTTCTAGCCCTCTGGCCATTCCTCCTGCTCGGCCAGCTCGCCATAGGGCTGTTGAAGATGCTTTCAACGCCTCCTTCACTACCAGTTCTGCCCTTCGGTATGCCTCAAAGGGAGACGCGTGTGCTAGACATTGCGAGGGATGACAGCGGGAGGATTGTAAGCATCTTGGAAAGAGTAGTGAGAGAGTAGTGAGAGAGTAGTTAGAAAGTGATGGAACTTTGGTTGACGAGGAGCCTCCCAAGGCACTAAGGATAACAGATCCGGCTTGGGGACTGATAATCGGGGAGGAGCTTGCAAGGGAAATCGGCGAAGAGGTAGCTAAGAGGATAGCACCCCTGAGACCCGAAATCATAGTGCCGCCGCCTCCAGCACCCGTTACGCCTGTCACGCCTCCTACACCCGCACCAGCGGAGAGGGAAGCCCGCCCCAGAACGGAGACCGTGGACTGGGCCGATATTAACGTGGAAACGGTGCAGACGTTTCTCGACCTTACGGGACGCGGAGTGCTTCGAGAACTTGTGCTACGGAGCACGTCGAATAGCTACTCGGTGGTTCTCACAGTGGACAACGTGGCAATTCTCTCCAGAAGCTTTGAGCAGCTCGACGCTATATCAGAGGCAACGCGTTATCTCGACGCCTACGAATCGGATGGGACATATGTTCTCCGCATACTCGACATCAGGTTCAAAAACACGTTGAAGTTCGTGGTGGTGCCTGAGGAATCCCTCACCTTTAGCAACATGTTCGCGCTCTACGACCTCTACGAGTAGGTGTTCAGATGGGTGGGGGAGAGGTTGTCGAGTGGTTGAGGCGTCTCAGGGAGAAGCTCTTCGATATTCCCCCTAGGATGGGTGCGCCGACAGGCTGGCGTAGAACCGGGCACGTCTGGTGGATGGATGACTTTGAAGCCGATGGACTCCACTGGGATACAGACCTAGTTGGCTTTAATGCCGATGTCGACCTCGACATAGACTACGCTCACAGTGGGCAGCAGTCCGTCAAGCTGACGACAGGAGAGCAGACCTATGGATACGCTAAGATATACAGGGTCCATATGATTCCCGATTCCTCGAAGCTCGGATTCGAGTTTTGGTGGCGTTTCGGCACGGGGATAGAGTACATAGAGATGGATATAGACATAGACGATCTTTCAAAGTACTATATGTTCGGGGTCCGCCTCAACGTGCCGACCAATACGGTTCAGCTGAGAACCACCGAGAACGCCTATGTGGACGTGACGCGGCTTTACTGGGACACGGGCTATTTCAAGGGGCTCAAGCTTGTGCTTGACCCTGCGAGCGGCAAGTACGACAAGCTCTATTTCAGCGAAGAAGAGCACGATATAAGCAGCTTTCAGCCCCACTGGATTGCGTCCCAGGGGGCAAGCCTCCTCGGTGTTAACTTGATGGCTAAGAACTATACGACTGGCAACCATAATGCTTGGATCGACGACGTGATACTGACCTATGACGAGGACTAAGGACTAGGGACTAGGAAAACTGGGAGGACTGAACATGGTTAACTACAGGTGGCTGGTAAAGGCACTTGAAAACTATCCTGCGAGAAAGATTCCAGGGGTTGGCTACCAGTACACGGTGGACCTTGGTTCTCAACATAGCGATGAACTAATTATTGACTTCTTCAGCGTTTCCCCAGGCTATCCAGCTGTCTGGATGACTGTCTTCAAGCTGGACGGAAACATAGACATCCGGCTAATGGGCATGGATCTGAACACGTTGTTCTACCTCGAGCTTACGCCGCTGAGTTGGCCTCAGATGGTGGTTGTGGACGATGTGGCAATCCGCCAGGTCAAGGTGACGAACACAGCACAATCAGGGAAGAGCTGCGTGCTGCTTTTCGCTCGGCTTCCCCTCAAGTACATAGAATACACATAGTCAGATATGCGAGGAGCGAGGACTATGGCTGTGTATTCCACTGGGGGAATTGTGGTTCAAGCAAAGAGTGCGGAGGGAACCAGCGACATCAGCATGACGCCCAGTGCGGGTGTCTTCGAAGATATTCCAGATCTCTCTCTCACCCTTACTACTGGTGCCAACCCCGTCTTGGTCATATGCGAGGTAGCGATGCAGTCCAGCGCGGCGGCCCGCCCGGTGCTACGAGTAACGGTGGACGGCGTGGCGGAGAGGGGGTCACGCGACTACTTTGGCACGTCTCAACACTTCACCCATACCAACATCTTTTTGAAGACACTATCAGCGGGGAGCCATACCTTTGTAGCCCAGCTCACCGATGCTAGCGGTGGGGTGACTTATACGTGCAACGCTGATAGCAATCCAGATTGGCATCACAGGCGGCTAATCGTGATCGAACTACACGCCTAGTGGACTAGCCAAAACGCCAAGAAAACGAAGAACACAAAGATATAAACCTGCATCGCTATCTCTAGAGAGGGATAAGCTTGACTGAGCTTTCAGGCGGCGTCGAGTACGACACTTTGAGAAAGCCTATGCACGACCACATGGAGGAAGGACCCACCACCATTGCTCCAGGGGCAACAGAGTCCTTCGACTTCTCGTACAGCGGTCCTTGGAGGCTCCACCAGATATGGATCTTCCCCCCAAAGGACGGGATCAACCACACCATAGTGGTCTACGTGGTGTACAAGGACGTCGAGTACAGGTGGGACGGTGCCAGCCCCGGTGCCATAACCAGCAATCCCGAGTACTTGACCCAGATTGATCCTGACGACTCGGAGTTCGACGAGGAGATGACGCTGAGGGTGAAGATAACGAACGACGGTGCCGCCTCCGGCGAGTGGGAGGTAAAGGTCGAGTACACAGGCGGCTGAACTCCATGAAGCGGGGCAGGTCGGTTTCATGGATCCTACTCTTCCTAGTACTCTCCGCGCTAGTCCCACTAGTTCCCACCAGGCCGCCTGATAAGACTCTGCCCGATGTAAAAGCCCTTCCAACCTATTCACCGTATCCCTCAAGCTCTCTCTCTGCTCTTGCCTCACCAGATCCCGGCACACTCAACGTGACGGATCAGGGTACCTGGCGGCAGATAGACCTCCTAGACGAAAACGGCAACACGATAAGATACCGGGTGCTGGAGACCTTTGGAACCTATCTGCCCCAGACGAGGGTTGACATCGACTATGGATCCGCCTTCAGCTACAACCTGACCTACAGCACTACCGAGTATGTGTGTGAGGACGTGACCTTCCAGCTCAGGGGGGCGGACACCTGCACCGACCTAGCCGGTGAGAACATAACGGTGATGGAGCAGTCAGGCAGCATGTACAGGCTGAGGTGGGACTACCTCGCCGAGTCAGACGAGATAAACGCCACCGGCTACATATACATGACTTTCTACGACCACCTCGGCATCGCTGTCTTCTCATCCGACATCACTGCGAACGAGGTTAACTCCAGCATCGTCAACTTCGATGTATTCTGGGAGATAGAGGCCAATGCCGGCTTCTTCGACGACGACGGCACGGCGACGGCCTCCAACTACACACTGCTCAACCAGACCTACTTCCAAGCCGACCTGACCAATGGTAACATGGGGCACTTCGCCGCTATGTACAACGACGTGACGTCCTCGGGCTCCTGGACCAACAGCCTGCAGTGGGACAACTACCCCGCATCGGCACAGATCCAAAGGGTTGTCAAGGCCGACAACGCGGCACCCGCAGCGGGAGAGACGGGCAAGAGCTGCATGATATACAAGATAACAACCGGCTACACAAGCAACCAGTACTGGCACCAGTGGGACGCGGACGGGGTGGACTACACCCTGCAAAACGCCGTCACCATGACGACTGGAAGCTGGGTCGGATTCGACTTCGGCTCGGCTGCCTACGAGATGTCGGCGACGAATAGGGTCTGCGAGTGGACCGTCGACGGAGCGTACAGCCTCTATACACCCATCTGGAAGATAACAGGGCTGTCAGGCAACACCTCGAACTATAGGCTGAAGAACGGCACCAATGTGATGACCAAGGGCACCGACTACTACTGCCACTGGAACGGCACCAACGGGGTTATGTACATATGGTTCACCGAGATGAATGGGAACAGCCAGAGCTTCACGCTCGAAGAGACGCCGACTGGAAACGCCCCGGTGCTCAACTCTCCCGCAGATCAGGAGTGGGTAAACGGGACGACGGGGCACACCATCGACTGGATCGTGACTGATGCAGACAGCACAAATGGGACCTACACAGTCTACAAGAACGGCAGCACCTTTGACAGCGGATCCTGGACAAACAACACCAACCTAGCCATCTCCATAGACTCGCTGACCGTCGGCTACTGGAATATGACGATACTGGCCAGCGACGGCTCCCTCACCGATACTGACACAGTCTATGTCAACGTGCTGCACACCATCCAAGACTGGATCAACGATAGGCAGCTCGGAACCTATGACTGGGGACCGGAGAACATCACCTACGACGTGCTTAACAACAAGTGGATCTCGGCAGACAGCAACTCGTACTCAACGGCCTACGCGGTGGCCGCCTTCAAGAACCTGTCAGGAGGCCCTATAAAGAACGAGGCAAACGTGATAAGCAGAGTCCAGGGCTGGCAGCAGGCCGACGGCCACTTTACAAGCGGCCTACAGGCCTTCTACAGGTACTGGGAGCAGTACTGGTCTGTCTGGGCCCTCAAGGAACTCGGCTCGCAGCCAACCAACGCGACTGGGTTGGTCTCGTGGATCAACAGCGAGCAAGTCGTGAAGACGAGCGAGGCCTACTGGACGCTGAGCTCGACGTATCAACCATACACACACGGGGAGGACAGGTTCAGCCAGACCTTCGCGGCGGTCATGTCGGTTCTAATGCTTCCAAACACAGGTACCGCAAACATATCGAACTGGAATCTGGTGGAGAACTACATACTGAACAGACAGAACGCCGATGGAGGCTGGGACGATACGAACGCAACGGAGTCCAACGAGGCCCCCGCCACGGGCTACACCTATGGGAACCGCTCGCTCGTCCCCTATACGTGGATGGCCGTCGAGATGCTACACGCCGCAGGCATCAGCGTGCCGAACAACGCTTCCACGGCGGATTGGCTTAACAAGACGCAGAGCGACGACGGCGGCTGGGGATACTGGAACGGGGACAACTCGACCAACATATGGTGCACCTTCGCCGCCCTGAGAACCCTCGAGATCCTAGGCTATGCACCGAAGAACAAGACTGCTGCCGAGCAGTTCTTGAAGAACTGCCAGGGAAACACTGGCTTTGCTTGGAGGCCCCAGCTCCTCGAAATCTTGGAGGCGACGTACTACGGAGTCAAGGCGCTCTCCATACTCGGTGTAACCGTCCCCGCCAATGGAAGCCACACGGCTTGGGAGCCCTCGACGCCCCAGGGCAACATATACCTCTGGCAGGCCGAGACATTTGGAATGGAGCCGGGAAGGGGCGATGATCCGTCGGGTGCGATCGCAGAGTTCTACTCCCAAGCAGGCTTCGACTTCATAGCACCCAAGCAGGCCACCTCCACTAGGGTTGCCGAGGCAAACGACTACTCATCCAAACATGGCCTCGGGATAAACGTGACAAGGGCGTACGAGGACTACGGAGCCAACCCGTGGATACCGGGCATCCCCGATGTGATGGATCACTGTCACGACTGGATAGTAGCAACTGGAAGCCCGAACACGGCACGCGACCGGCCCATCGAGGACCATGTGACAGAGATGGTGGACTCGGTCAAGGCGGCCGGCGGGGTCGGCGGCTTCTACATGCCTGCAAACATGATAGACAGCATCTGGATGGATTTGAACTGGAAGACAGACATCTTCGAGACAGGCCACTTCATGGTTCTCACGGGACACTACTGGCAAGACCCGTGGTGGTCTGGATCCAACCCTGGGATAGGGCCGCTCTTCGAGAGGTGGGCGAACAACAGGACTGCCTTCCCAAACGCCGATGCCCACAAGTCGGTCTGGCAAGATGGGGATCACCACGCCTACATATACAGAGGCTTCTTCATAGCTCCCAACAACACGATAGACGGCTTGAAGTACGCGATTCAGAGAGGCTGGACCGCCGTGGCACGGGCCCAACCATCAGGATCAGCCTACCCGACGAAGTACTACGACTGGGATCCAAGCTATGTCTACATGTGGGGCTACAAGAACGTTGTCCAGTGGATCGACTCGAACCAGTCGCAGTGGCAGTGGTGGGACGCCGACGCGGGTCACCCAACGGTGAACATAGTGGTCTATCCCATCTCGAATGGGACGAAGAACAGCTATGACTACGACAACAAGGCGACAAACGAGACCTCAACTTGGAACAGCACGAGGGACGGGGCGCTGTTCAGGATCTACTATCACAGCCCCAGTGCCTACTGCACTATCAACTGGGTCTCCATAGGGACGGAGAAGTGGACACACAACTGGTCTGTCAACCTCTACCATGCCAACTGGACGGCTGACGACGTGGACTACGCGGACTACAAGTGGTTCGAATTCACCGACCTGCCCATGGGGACTTGGAACGTCACGATAGGCTACACCCTGGTCGGCGATGGGTATCACAAGTACAGCAGGACCTTTGACATAGGGGCGGTGCCAGCACCCTACATAAGGATAACAAACATAGCTAACAGGACTCTTAGAAATGGATCCAAGATCCAGGTCGCGGTCGACGTCAGCTCGAACTCGGCTCTAGAGAACCTCTGGTACGGCTGGGACACCACGCCAACTACGTCTCTAGCATCGCCCTACGAGATAACGGTAGGCCTGCCCGACGGGTCGCACCAGCTCAACCTCAGAGCCACAGATGGCAACTACACGGTTACCAAGACCTTCTACTTCGTCGTCAACTCTACAGCGAGGCTGGGCGGTGCATGGGTGGGGCCTAGCGACAGCAAGGACATTTGGGACAACGACAAGATCTCCCGCTGGTTCGACATATACCCCTACTTCCCGCCGTGCGATGGAAACGCAACGATATGGGCCCTGATGTACGGGCAGAGCTCGCCCAAGCTCTGCTACCAGAAGAGGTATGCCCAGTACTCCAAAGTCTTCGAAGAGGGATGGGTGGCCTTCACCAACCATTCCAAGTACGACGGGCAGTTCACCCTCTGGCATGCCAACATATCGCTTGCCCCAGGTATGAACGTAACCTGGTGGATAATGTACGACGACTCGACGAACAGCTCGAAGAGATGGTTCAAAGCCCTCCCCGATCCCTTCCAGAGCTACTACGGCTTGGGCCTCCTCGAGTCTTGGAGTGAACAGTCATGGTCAGCCTCGACGCTGCTCGACAAGCTCGACCAAGTCAACGCAACCTTCGTGATTCCCATAACGACTTGGGGACAAAAATCCGGCACAACGGACAGATACTACTACCCCTTTGCAAACCAGAGCGACCTCTACCCCGCCGAGGATGGATCAATACAGACCAACGCACTCTACCTAGAGGACTGGATAAGCCAGCTCGACACGAAAGATCCTAACAGGACGAAGTACTTCCTAGCCTGGTTCTTCTACCATAGGAGCTTCAGGGACGAGTCGCCTATGGAGATTCCCTGTCCGAGGACCCAGGAGGAGTGGGACGCTGTGGTGGACAAGCTGTTGTCCATCGTGGCCAAGGAACCCTCCTTCGTGGCCTTTGTGTTGGACCAGGAGTATGCCAGCTACCACGAGGTGGAAGAGCTGTGGAGGCTTTACAGAGACTGGGATGACAACTCGGATCTGACCATGAACTCGACGGAGGAGGAGAAGCACATCGTAGAGACCTTCCTAGACCCCATCAGGGCGGCGAGGTGGATAGACTACGGCGGCCAGCCGCATGGAACGTACAGGTGGAACAGCCACGTCCTGCCGGAGCGGGCCAACCTAAGGCCCTCTGTGAATCACTTTCAGCACTGCGACGCCAATGGCGGGACCCCGGAGTACTTCAGGCAGATAGGCTACGCCGTGCCGGGCTACCTCTCTGGAAACGTAAACTGGGTGCCAGGCCTCTTAACCATGGGGGTCTCGCCTAGCTGCTCCGATCTTGCAACGGACTACAAGCTTCACTGGACAAACGAGACGCATGGGACCTCCACCCAGTGGGACGACTTCGGCTTCGCCGACCAGCTTCTCTACGCCTTCCTCCTCAACCCCCGCTGGGTCACCCTATGGGTGTCGGGTGCTTGGGATGACACCACAGAGCCCTACGCATTCACACAGGACGAAAAGGACTTCGCCAATGACATCGCCCTCATATTCAAAGAGATCCCCTACATATCGAACCTGACGTACACCTATAGGCCGAGCGGCGGCACCCTAGCAACGCTTAGCTACAGCGAGCTTGGAACCAAGCCGGCTTGGTTTAGCTGCAACGCCTCGCAGGGACTCTACTACTCCATTATGAAGGAGACCGGGTCGATGTACCAGCTCGTCGTCTCGAATCTCAACAGAACCGAGTCGAAGGTTCTGAACGTTACAATAGGCTCCGGGCTCTTCACACAGCTAGGCGTGAGCGAACTGGCCGCTTTCAACGCGGAGGACGGCTCGGGCTGGACGAAGCTCGCCGATGCATCCGGCCAGAGAGACTTCCAGATAAGCCTCTCAAACTGCACCTACAAGGTCTACAAGTTCGGAGTGCCCTTCGAGGTTCTAGGCCTCCCCTTCGACTACGACGGCTGGAACTTCACCGCGCACTCAGACTATCCGTCCAAGTCGTCTTTGAACCCGATTAGCTACGACTACGACACCAAGACTCTAAGCATAAACGTGTCAAGCCCGTTAGGACAATTCTTCGCCTACTACGTGCCGTCGGGAGAATCATGGAGCTTGGTGATAAACGGGACGACCTACTACTCCAACGCCCTCCTCGACATATCAGGCTCTCCGCGATACCTCCTCGGCTTGATAGGGGTGGCAGGCAGTGCTCCGGGAGACACGACGCCCCCCACGATAGTCAATAGTCCTACAACGCCCCAGACGCTCAAACAGGGGCAGACGCTGTCCTACTGGCAGTTCGGAGACAAGAACCCGTCGGACTACTACATATACAGAAACGGGACGCTTGTAGACAGCGGTAGCTGGACCAACGCCACTCAGATTACGTATTCGATCCCATCGACGCTGACGGTGGGACTCTACAACATAACGTGCAAAGCCACCGATACAGCGGGAAACAAGGTCGTCTCTACCGTCTGGGTGACGGTAACAAAGAGAGCCACTTGGGTAGGACCTGTCTTCGTCCTAGCAGCCGCAGGTGCGGTCGCAACAGCGGCGAAGTATGCTAGGAAGGCTTGGGACAAGCTTAGAAGGAGGCTGAGTAGATGAGTCGAGACGAGAAAGACGAGAATAAAGGCTATGCCACAACGATGGATAGGATTAGGAACAGCAAAGCCGTGACGAGGAAGATACTAGCGATCAGCACGACGGTTGTGCTACTCTACATGCTGATCGCAGGGATCGAAGTGCCCTCTTGGTTCATAGGGCAGTGGGGAGCCATCCTCGGATTCTACTTCGGCGGCGAGCTGGGAGCCGAGCAGCCGCAGAGAGGTTAGGCCCCCGGTGTATAGGTGAGGGTTCCATCTGTACCCGTGCTGCCTATGTGTAGTGATCCCCACCAGACGTCGACGCCCGCTATAGGACGCTCCTGACCATTCTCCAAGCGGTACGCATATATCTGCACAGGGCTTCCAGCAATCGCTGGATCAGGCGATACGCGGAGAAACCCCTTCTCCTTGACGGAGATCTCGACTGGGTCGAAGACGTAGTCCGGGTGCTCCGCGGTTACGACGACCCTCGGCGTTCCATCACCTCCTATCAGCCTCTCCATCTCTATGCGGACCCTGCCTTTATGGTTTTCGACTGGCCGAGAGTAGTACCAAGCCAAGTCGTGGTCCCACCTCCAGTACCGCAGGGGGTATTTTTCATAGTCATAGCTCGAGATGTTGTTCATCTGCCCGTTCATATCGGCATACGGCCAGCAGGGATACGGCCTGTTGAAGGTCTCTTCGAACCACTTGTGCTCCTCGAGGGTCTGCCTGTAATTCGTCTTTAAGCCCATCCACCTCGAGGCACAGGCCCTGCAGCGGACGCACAGCGTCGAGGTGCAGAGACCCCTACTCGATACCTGTCCATCCATCTGGGGGCACTGCCCAGCTAGCACGATGCCGGATGTCCCACAGTGATACAGAGGATCGAAATGTATGGTATTGTAATCGGCTTGTCCACCGCCACAGTCACAGCCCAAGGCGTGGCTCATTTCGTGCCAGAATGTTGCGGGAGGGAGAAGTTGATCTGGAGAGGAAAGCCTCTGCACCGCATATCCAGGTCGACACTCCTCCCCCCCATAGATCATGTTGCTGGCGACTATCCAGACGCCTGACATGTTGCAGCCGTGAGTGAAATCGGTTCTAGATGGTTTCAGCTCGTCGGGTAGCTGGCTCCACCTCGGGGTCCCGGCCACGTTGAGTTCGGCTCTATACCTGACGGCTTCCTCCTTGGTCAGCATCAATAGATGCCAGTAGAACTCTTCCTCTGGGAATATGAAGGGCCATAATCCTAGCCAGGCGAGGAGGTTTGCCCAGAGCTTTTCGAAGGGCTCCGACTCGTAGCCGACGAGGTAGAGGCACTGCCTCATCCTGCCGCCTTCTTGTTCTGCCTACGGGTCTTTGACAACGGCTTGGAAAGCTTTGTATATCTTCACAGCCTCTGCCTTGTCGATCTTGTCGTCGGCCATAGCCGCGTCGAGGACTTGTAGGGCATCCGCAATAGCGTGCAGCTTAGCCTTGGCTACCTGGTAGTAGTGGTTTCCCACTATGTAGCTTAGGAGAAGGGTTATCACGGCTGCTATGACAGATGCTAGGAGGTCTTCCATACAACCACCAGTAATTGCTAGCCTTCCAGCCTTATAACTATTTGACTATTGGCTGAAGAAGGCGGAGAGTTCGGCTACTAGCATCTTGTACCTCTCGTAGAGCTCCGGTGCCTTCTCTTTCAGCTCGGCCCACTTGACAGACTCCTCTTCGTTGATAAAGTAGCCCGAGCCCCGTCCATAGGTGTATCTCGCCTGATACGCATATCCGTCCAGAGGCGGGCTGGAAGGCAACCTGTGTGCAACTCTAGAAAGACCGCAGAGGGGACATGCAAGATGGGGAACCATAGTTCCCATGGCGATGGCCTTCCTCTTCCTAGCTTCGCGGGTTGCAAGCCTAGCCTCGCGGCGCTGTGCCTCGGTTACCGCTCGATGCTTCCACCTCACATGGCCACCGAGCCCCTGCTTGGTGGAGAAGACCGCGCCACAATACGGACAAGTATACATATCCCTTATCCCAGCCTTCTGCCTGTTCTGCTTCTTCTGCCTCTCTGCTTTTCGACTCGCTCTTTTTCTGCCTGTGCCTGCTCTAGTAGCTCCTCCAACGTTTTTATCCTGCTCTTCAAGGCAGCGATCTCCCTGCTCATCCTAGCGGGCAAGCCTTGGAGAAACAATAGCTCCGATTTGGCACGCTCCAGCTTCTTCTCTATGTCTCTGGGTGTGATGGATCTGACTGATTTAACTGATCTGACTGTCAAGTCTTGTCCCAGCCTTTGGATCTGAAGTACTGCCGCATATCCTCTATCATCAGGTCCTTCAACTCTCGGGGAAGCTCTATCCTAAACGTCTTCTCCTCATAGGCCGTCAGCTTGAGTAGGAAGCGCGCCGTCTCGCTGATAGAGTCGAACTTCAACTCTTCCTGCTTACGCTTCAGATAGTCGTAGAGAGAGCCCTCCACTCTTATCCTGATGGTCTCGGTCCTAGTCAAACCGAATCCCCCAGGGGGAATGTGCCACAGACTTGTGCCACAAAATATAAAATGCACTGTCTCTTAAAAGACTTTCCAGAACCGAGAAAGGAGGTGAAAAGTCGTGGCACTCGGCCAGAAGGGTCAGACGGCTGGACGCGTTATCAACACGCCCTACGGGACCAGGGTTTACTGGAAGCCTTCCCTTGGGAAGATCGTCTTCAGGAAGCCCGGTGTCATCAGAACCTCGGATAGGGTGATCGAGAGGAACCGCAAGTGGGCAGCCGCGCCGCCTGCCTCCAAGTGCAAGGGGCTCCCGTGGCGCGAGTTCGTCCGCTGCCTGAGCAAGGAGGCACCGCGATAGGGCACCCGATAGGGTGAACCATCCCCTACTCCCTATTTCCCTCCCTATGCTACCCTCCCTGCCTCCCTGCTCTACGTCTAGGTACCTCTAGATCCCCTATTCCCCTCTTTTTTTCCCAACCATACACTTAGAGTTCAGTCCTTTTCAGACGGGCCTTTCTCCTTCTCCCTCTTCTTCTCCCGCCACTTAATGGCACAGAGCTTCATTCGCTGGGTAACTGGCCCGGAATGCTCCTTCAAACAGTTCGTTATAAAGGCTTGGTACTCGCTCCGTGTCCCAGCCCCTTTCACCTTGGAGCTTCTATGAGAGACCTCTTCTATCGCGATGATGTCGTTTTCGCAGGTGGGGATTGCTCCAAGCTGGTTTATAATGTCTTGATCCACCTTGCCTTTTAGCTCCCAGGCCAGTCTGTTCTTGAGCCATACATCCATACAGACTATTGCCCGCCGCTTCGCCATCTGCTACTTCTCCGCGTTCTCTGCTTTTAGAAATCGTTTGAGATCCTCGGCATCCTTCTCGGGGGAGAGGCTTGGCACGAACCTATCGACCTCCCTCCCCGATCTGAACTTTATGAGGGTGGGGGCGGCACGGACGTCGAGCCTCCTAGCGACGTCGAGGCAGCTATCATTCTCATCTATTGTGACCTCTGCTATCAGCTCGTTTATCTCGCCGTCTCCGTCAAGCTTCTCGATGATAGCCTCGACGTATTCGCAGGAGGGGCACTCCGGCGTCTTGATTATGAGTGTGAAGTCGTGCTTCTGGGTGAGGTGGCGTAGTGAGTCCCAGTTGCAGGCGAACACTTCGCCCTCCTCAGCGCCCTCCTCAGGCATACTATCTCCTCCTACCGCTGAGACGACGCCTAGTTACATCCGTTCTTACACTTCCAGCGACTTGACTTTGAATCCCAGCTCGGGTGAGGCGTAGAAGGCTTGGATGCGGTAGAACATGGTTGGGTCACTATCGGTGGTATAGCACTTGCCCCCATCGTAGTTGGAGCAAAGAGTGACGTGGCCGTCCTCCCATAGCACAACCCGTATCTTGAGGGGTTTGCCGTCTTTGAAGAGTTCAACCGCCTTCACAACGCGGACAGGTTCGTTCTTCATCTTACAACCTCCTTCTCAGGGGGAGCACCCACTTACATGAGCACTTCTCCGCTGTTGTATCGGTTACGCTGTCCAAGAGCTTGAGCTTCTGCTTGTCAAGCACGCGGCTGAGTTCATAGAGGTCGGCCATAGTCCCCTTGCCTGCCTCCACGCTTTCACGGGCATCGTCCATTATGTCCTCCTCTCTACCAGAGAAAACCCTCCAAGAGAAGAGTAGTGCCGACAGGTTGCACTGACCCGCCTTGAGAACTAGTCTGTTTGCAGCGGCCTCGTAGTTGCGCAGCGTTAGATCCGAGACTCCGACTCGGCGTCCAATCTGCTTGATCTGCTCTATGTACTCTGCCACATAGATCTCTCCTTGGACCCCTTCTGGCTTTCACTCCCTTCTGCAAACCCGCTTGGCCTCGTCCCAGGCCATACGGATGGCATCGCGGAAGTGCATCTTCTTCTCCTCCATCTCTAGCCAGGCCTTGCAGAGGACCCAGCTCCTTATGCCTCTGAAGTCCCAGCAGCTCGGAGGCTCTTTGAGTCTAAGCTGGCACTTGGCCGAGATGGGATCGGGCTCGGGATCGTCGGCCATCCTACCACCCAAAAAAGAGGGGTTCGCGGGCTTATGAAGCTTTCTCTTTGCAGCCCTTTACAATCGTTGGCTTAGAAGCTTAGATATTAGAACCTTGAAGGGGAGGTGAGTATATGGAGTCGATAAAGGCTTGGGAGCTTATGAAGGAGGGAATCCGGAGCACCATTAGGCAGAGGATTCCAACGTTGAGTCCGAGCGAGATTGAAAAGACGCTTAAAGAGATAGAAGAGGCTTGTGCGGGGATGCCGCCGGACGAAGTGGCTGGATGTGCCTACAGGGTGATCGAGGAGAAGGCCCGTGAACTCGAATAGGCAGGGCTGGGACTCGGGGGAGCCGAAGAGCCGGCTTGAACAATACGAAGAGACGTCAGATTTCTTCCGGCGGGCGGAGCTGATACTCTACCGCCTCGCCAAGTTTGCCAGACACGACACGACCTATAAGGGTCACTGGCTCGAGCCGTATAAGAGGCTCTACCGGATTCTCAACGACCCTGAAAGCGAGCTTGAGTCTTGGGAAAGGTGGCAGGGCTACGACCCCGATGCCTCGATGTGGAAGCGGTTTGTCTGCACGGCGAACAGGTATCTCGCCTGCGCCATGAAGATGGGTCTAAGCCCGCCCTGGTTGAGGAAGCCCCAGGTTATGTTCGAGCTGACTGATCGGCATCCCGACTGTGTGGCCTATTCAGAGGCCGCTGTGGATTCCTTCCCCGTCGTCTCGGGCAAGGAGATCAGCGATACCTACGTCTCGCAAGAGGACCTCCTGCTTATGGAGTGCTGGAAGGAGAAGAAGGTTCCCATCGAGGCGATAGAGAAGGTCTACATAGATCCGGGGGCCGAGGCAGAGGTCGCGAGGAAGGCGGAGGAGTTTGCCAAGAGGCATGGCCTACCCGTTGAGAGGAGGATCCCGTGTCCCTCCGACGAGGAGGAGAGAGAGAAGTACGAGACTTGGGGCCTGGACGACGAGAAGCTATCGTGGCTTGTCAAGTATCTGGGGGCTAGGAGGCAGGTTTGCGAGTGTGGGAGGCCGCCTGACGACTCGGTTGTCGCTGCACTGGCGGAGAAGTTGGATGAGGCTCACTTAGAGTTGCGGCCCTACGGGGCTTCCGACGCGATAGCGGTTAGGAATGAGAGGCTTCGAGAGTCCCCGCTCTACGGGACGCCTCCTCCTCCTAAGGCTTGCGACAACCCCGAGGCGGGGAGACATCTTGTTGAACACGCGATTGAGCTTGAGAGAGAGCTGGGGTTAAAGCCCCAAGAGGTTCCAAAGGCCTTGGAGGAGGCTTCGCAGAAGGTTAAAGCCATCTAAGCCGCCGAACAGCAAGTTATAAATACTAATTTCCTCTGAACGAGGAGCCATGCCAGAAGGCGAGAAGGCGATTCGACAGTTTGAGAGGCACATGAGGCTGGAGGCATCTCCGAATACGGTTCACGTCTATGGGTGGGCACTAAGGAAGGCGAGGGAGATTGCCCACAGGAACCTGCTTGACCTGAAGCCTGTAGAGATCGACGAGATCCGCGCAAAGACCAGGGAGATGCTTAGCCCCAAGTCGGCTAGCCTGATAGACGTGGCTCTCCGATGCTTCTATAGGTGGGCTGCGAGGGCATACGCGAAGCCAGAGTTGCTCGACCTGGCCAGCTTCAGGTCGAAGAAGCCACCCACGGCACCCCGCACGGGGCCGTCGCCAGCCGAGATGGAACGGCTTATCGGGGCCTGCCGGACGCCCGATGAGCGGGCCCTCCTGCTCACCCTCTACTCCACGGGCTGCCGCATCGGGGAGCTGGTCGGCAACAAGCTGAAGGGGACACAGGGCCTTACGGTGGACCAGATAGACTGGAAGGAGGGCTCCATACTTATCGAGGGGAAGGGCGGGGCCATAGAGACGGCTTACTTCATTCACTATGCAGAGGAGGCGATGCAGGCTCTAAGAAGCTACATCGGGATGCACAAGAAGAAGAGGGTCTTTCCCTTTGGATACCAGTATGCTAGGAGCCTGCTTAAGAGGATTGGGGAGAGAGTGGGGATCAAGCTCACGCCCCACGCCCTTCGCCACGCGGCCGCGACGAATATGATTAGGGGGGGCATCCCTATAGCAGTTGTGAGAGCCGCGTTAAGACACCGATCTATGGACTCGACTCTAGTCTATGTGAACTTGAACGCGGAGGACTTCCGTAGAGCTAGGCAAATTCTTGCACAAAAATAACTTTGTTAATCTCATTCTCTTTGCAAAGATGCTTGATTTAGCTATTAGCTTATAGGCTAACTTCTAGAAAACTTATGCGTGCTAATTAAATTGATTTAACCATAATCGGAATTGGAGAATATGGTCATAAGGGATATTCGAAAGGTTTATAAATGAGTATGCCTTATATATAATGGGTGCCTTTGGTGAGGCACACTAACCGAACGGAGGTGAGAAAATGGAACAAGTGCAACAAGAGACTCTAGTGAGGCTAAGGCCACAAGACATTAAACGCTGGATTTATGAACGAAAGTATATCAGTAAGGCAGAGGTCCAGGAAATAGCCCTTTCCCTAGCGACGGGCCAAGTAACCCCGATAACTGTTCGACCGATAGACGGGGGCTTTGAAGGCATAGCCGGATATGTTCGGTGGCTAGCCGCCCAAGAAGTTGGGTGCGACCTAGAGGCCAAAGTGGTTCACGCGAACGACCTAGAGGCCAAAGAGATTCTCATAAAGGAGAATATCAAAGTCCCTATCAATCCACTAGACAGGGCCTATCAGTTGAAGCTTCTTAGGGACGACGGTCTTACAGAGGACGATATAGCCGTGAAGGTCGGAATGACAAAGGCGAACGTCTCGTATTACCTAAGCCTTCTAGAGACTTCCACCGAAATCAAGAATGCCGTAGCTAAAGGGGACATACAAATGACCCAAGCTAGGCAGGTCGCCAAGCTTCCCAAAGAAATGCACAAAGAGGTTCTTCCAGAGGTCAAAGGGAAGAGCGTTAGAGAGGTCAAGCAAATAGTCGAACAGAAGCTTCAAGAGTATAACGAGACAATCCGAAAGAAACAACTACAGGAGCAAATTCAAGAGATTGAAACGAGACTTCAAGAGATAACTAGTATGGAAGAGGAACGAGAGAGGCTTAAGCAGACAATTGAGGAATGCGACGCCGAGATAAAGAGGCTTAAGAAAGAGACTCCTAGAGAACTTCAGAATATCGTTGTGAAGGTCTCAAAGATTGAAATGGAATACTTCCCCAAAGTGGAAGAGCAGTCTAGACTGCAAACAGAGGTTCAAGAAATCAAGACGACCCTAGCGGAAAAGGATAAAGAGAGGCTAGAGGCTAGCCTAAAGGAGGAAGAAAAGCGATTCAGGGGACTAGTAAAGCAAATTCAGAACCTAGAGGAACAACTGAAGAGGCTCAAGCAGTCTAAGGAAGAGGCAGGCCAAAAAATCAAGAGAATGACGCAAGAGCTGAAGGAAGTCAAGAGGCTCGAACGTAGGCTAGGAGAGGCAGAGAAGAAGCTAGAGAAGGTTACAACGGAGGTTGAGAGGAAGAGGAAGGCTTATGACGCCGAAATCAAGAATTTCGACAACCTCAAGAGAATGGCCGAGTCATACCAGAAGGAAGTAATCGAAAAGAGGAATGCCCTCACACAAAGAATCTTTGAGGCCAAAGAGACTATCAGGAGACTCAACCCAAAGATTAGGCCAAAAGCCGAACTAGAGAAAAAGCTGGAAGAATTGCGGGATGAATTGGCAAAGATAAAGGCCTAGACCGCAATTCTCTTCTTTTTTTTTAAATCGTTACTTTTTTTTGGGCTATTCGGCTTTTGAATCGCATTTTCGGAAAGCCCTAACTTTTCAAGCCGTAGATTTCTCACGGGGATAAAGCGATTTAACCCTTTTAGCCTCTTTCTGCATCTAGCATCTAGTTGGATCTAGTTACAACCCGAAATGTGGATAGATAGGGAGGGTTCTCCCTGCTCCTATCGCGATCGGCTTGCCCTATCTATCCACACGGGAACTCTTCCAAAAGGTCCCAGAAGTTCCAGAAGTTCCAGAGGCTTGGCCTCGAACCTCAAGCACCATTCCTCACCACTTTTCGAGGCAGAAGCCCCGGAATGCCCCTCTCTAAGGAGGGAGGCACGGAGGTGCGTGATATGGTAAGTCTGCTTCAAGACGAGATTCAGGTTCGATCCGGCGAGGCGGTAATCTACATCGAGAAGCACGCGCCCGCAGGGGTGTGGAAAAAGACCTGGTTCTCGGTCTGCTACGAGTGCAAGGGGTGTTGGCACGGCTGCGGGGGGAGCAGTCCAACAGACAACGAGGCCAAGATCAACGAGTTCGTCCAGCGGATAAAGAAGCAGATCGAGAACTGTAAGCTCTGGGCGGCGGAGGGCAAGAAGAGCGGTCCGAAGATCAGGAAGATTGTGGATTTCAGGCGGATCGGTAGGCAGACCACACTAGACAGCCTCTAAGCCCGGAATGCCCCCTGCATCTCTTTGCGGGTTGCAGGGGGCACGGAGGTGAGAGTTTGAGGCCGTGGAGAACGGTTGACCTCTCCTTCGGCCTGGTGTGTATCCCAACACAGATATACACCATTCAGGTGGAGAGGTCTGGGACAGGCCTAGGCTCCTACTGCCCCGACTGTCGGGGGAGGATAGGGCTTAGGCGGTATTGCAAGGCGTGTGGGAAGACCTTCCACACCTCTGACGACCCCTTCAAGGAGGAGGGGGCGTCTCGCTGGCAGGACATCCTGAAGGGCGTCGAGGCCGGCGGGCGGGTCGTGGTGATCGAGAACCACGAGCTTGAGGAGATCAAGCCACCGTCGAGCAGGCAGGTCTCCATCGAGTATTTCGTGCCCGTCGAGGCTTTGAGCCGGTCGCTGCACCTATACGTCCACACCGTCTATCTGCTGCGTGCCGCGGTTCCGAAGAGCGGGAGGACTCCTGTGGACAATACGCACTACCGGAAGGCCCTCTCGCTGTTGAGGGAGGCTATGGCACGTAGGAAGGTGGTCGGTGTGGCGAAGGTCTGCCTCTCGGCTGGCCGCGAGCACTACGCCCTTATCTGGCCCGACGGCAAGAACCTGTTGCTCCTCTTGCTCCGATACGGGTCGGAGGTCAGGGCGGACTGGCTTGCCGAGGCCGAGGAGGACTACGAGGGCATTGAGCCCACCGAAGAGGAGCTTAAGATGGGCGAGATGCTCGTCGAGTCTATGACCAAGCCGCAGATCGAGCCGGTCGGGGAGGACGCCTACGTCGAGAACCTGAAGAAGCTGATCGAGGCTAAGCTTCAGGGCGTGGAGCCAGAGATCGAGAGGCCGAAGCCAACGGAGCCGACGCTGGACCTGGTCGCAGCGTTGAAGGCGTCCATCCAGAGATAGGGCAGAGATAAGGAGGTGATATGTTGCCGAAGTGCCCCAAGTGTGGTATGGAGATCCACTTCCTGCTCAACGACACGGCAGCCAAGATCAGATACGAGGTTACCATCGGAGAGTCAGGTAGCTTGGTCTTCGAGAAACTCGACCATTCCGTCAACCCGCGGGACTGCAACATCTACTTCTGTCCAGAGTGCTACGAGGATCTCTTCGAGGACGACAGCGAGGCAGAGAAGTTTCTCAAGGGCGAGTCCGTCGAGGTGGTCAAGTGACGGGGAAGCAAGGAATAAAAGTCGGGGACAGTGTGCTGGTGTCCTACTTCGGAGTGGTTCACCGAGCCAAGGTGATCCGTGTCGGTCGGACACGGGTTCGAGTCAGGTTCCGCAACGTCTCGGGCTGGGAGGTGGAGGCTTGGAGGCCCATCTCCCAGGTCAAGATAGTCGAGGAGGCGGACAGATGACTGGGAGACCAGAGGCGAGGAAAGAGACCTCGAGAATCATAAGTCCCCGTGGATGGAAGTTGGGCAGAAGATCGAGGGAGACAGAGAAGGAGAAGGAGATTCGGAGCCGTATATGTCCCCTGATGTCTCAGCGGGCCTCGGCAGGTATGCCCGTCTACTGCGTCGAGAGAGGGTGTATGTGGTGGGACGAGCAGTGGGGTCAATGCGTATTGCAAACGCTGGCCGATGCTCTCCGCTACATAGACTCGACGCTAGAACGGAGGGGATAAAAATGGCAAGGATCGAGGAGACCAAGATCGACGATGAGACGACGGTGATCCGAATCGTCCTCGGGCCCAAGGACGACAGGGTGTGCGACGTTTGCAACGACCTGCTCATCCAGTGGTCCGACGAGGAGGAGAGGCTCGTGGCCGTGAAGAGGTGCTACGCCACCTACTACGGCCTGGTCTGCCAGAAGTGCTTCGACAGGATGCTCAAAGGAGCCCAGAAGCACAACGAGCCCATCGAGGTCTATGCAGGGTGGTCAGAGGGCGAGGCCTACAACTGGCCCTACTAACCGCCCCTTTCTTTTTTTAGCCCCGGAATCCCCCGCCCACGTGGGTAGGGGACGGAGGTGAGTATATGGACATAAGGTGTAGGGTCTGTGGCGAGCCTTGGGACGCATACGGGATTCGCCACGGAGACATGACGCCGAGGGAGGCCAAGGCCTTCCTCATGGGGCTTGGCTGCCCCTCCTGCAAGGGACACCCACCCGACCCCGAAGGCAAACCGAGGGAGGGACGACTCTTCGACTTCCTCTACGATGTCACCGAGGCAAGCGACGAGGACCCCGTCGAGTTGATCGACGAAGCACTACAAGGCGAGGTCAAAAAGGAGAAGGGCTTGACGTGGGAAAGCTACGTCGGCAGCGAGGAATAGGTGTCACAGATGCCCAGCGGGTTAACATCCCTACTAAGGGCGGTTAGCGGCCCCCTGATAGTATGGCCTGGCCAAGAGAACAGCCTCCCCGAGAACCTCAAAAGCTGGGTCATACTCGACAGACTCGCAAACGAGTATCAGAACGAGAAAAACGGGGAGGAACTCGCCTCGGAGGGCGAGGCCCTCCTCTATCTCTTCACGGCGAGCTTGGTTCAGCCCTTCGACCGCGACTGGTTCGAGATATACAGCTACCTCTTCCAGAAATACTGCAAAGCCAGACAAATCGACATTCCATCGGGGATAAACCCGCCAGAGACGTTGAACCAGTATCAGCAAAGCCTCCTCGACAATCTGAGAAGGTGGATCCACAGACAGTCGATGAACGCTATGCCAAAAACCCGGAGAGCGAGAAAGCAACCCGAAGTAAAGAAAGGCCAGTGCAGCATCCTCGACTTCAGCTAGCTTGAACAGGAGGTGGATTTATGGACGACAAGGTGTTGGAGGCACTCAACGCCCAGACGAAGTATCTACACGACATTAGAACCAGAGCGGGGTGGATACTCCTCGCAGTGTGGATACAGCTCCTACTCTTCATCGCTGTATTTATCCTGTGAGAATCCACCCCCTTCTTTTTTTCTATCTACCCCGGAATCCCCTTCTCGACAGAGAGGGGACGGAGGAAAAAGAAGTAAAAAATGGAGGTGTTCTATTGGAAGAGATCAAAGCGATAAGAGAAGAGAGCAGGAAGATTGCTGAGAAGGCCCTCGAGGAGTGGAGGAAGAGAGACCCCCTCCTCGAAGATATGGAGGGCTTCGAGAAGTACCTCCAAGCCAACAGGGACCGCATAGCCCTGGAACTCTTCGGCACCCTCCTCGAAGACCTCGGCATCGAGACACCAATCGGGCAGGAAGGAGAAGAGGCAAAGCAGCCCTCTTGGTTCGAAAGGGCATTCGTCAAGCTGGTGAAAAAGCTCGCCCCAGTGCACAAGGCCACAGTAGAAGCCGGCGAGGGCAGCGAGGGCGGCGAGGAGGAAGAAGCAATACTAGTCTGCGACACGCCCCTCGAGGGATGCTTCAAAGACTACAAGGAGATAGCAAGAGGACTAATCTTCGAAAACTGGAGGCCAGAGGCCGAGACTTACTGTGTGGCAATGGATGCAACGAAGATCGCCATGCTCATATTCCCCCAGGAGTATGTGAAGCTCTTGGAGCCAGCCCAGCTAGAGGACTATGAAATAGCCTTCATCGACCAGCTCTTGGACACGGTTCAAACCGTCGTCCACATAGACAACGACGTCCTGCAGAGCTTCATCACATCGACAGGCGGGACAAGCCTCGTTCGAATCGAAAACAAGCTACAAGTCGAGCTGGGAGAGCCAGAAGCTGAGGCAGAGAACACCCAGAATACGCAGAACACGCAGAACGCGCAAGAGGCCCATGAGACGCGACAGCCGGAGATAAGCTGCAAGATCTACCTCAGGGCGATAAACACGCCCAGCCCCTATACCTCGGTCTCCTCGATCTACGAGAAGTACGTCGAGACCGCCTTCGAGACGCACTTCCACACAGGCGAGGCGGGCTGCTACACCACCGTGGATCCACAGTGGCTGGAGAAGCTCAGATACTTCAAGCCACCGGCAGGCAAGTTCGTCACCGTGAGGATGGGCTGGGGCAAGGAGACGCCCCTCGTAGTGCATCTACGCGATGGCAGCGAGCCGGGCGAACTCTTCTACATCGTGGCACCAACACTCCCGGAAGAATTAGAGTGGAAATGGCCATACTTCGAGGCCTAGAAGCGAGACTAGAAGCCACATACTCTACCCCTACAGGCACCACAAACTCTCTTTTGAAAGCGGGTGCCTGCTTCCTTCTTTTTGCCGAAAGACGGCTTCTCCTTCCCGCCACAAAACCTTTTTCTAGCATTAAAGACGTTCTACAGACAGGTCGAAAGGGAGTCATCCCCCTCTTCTACGCAACGTCTCACCTCCGTTCGTCGATTAGGTGGATGGCTCCCCGGCAACCCTCGCAAAGAGGGACGGAGGTGAGTAAAGAGTAGATGTATCAAGAAAGGCAGACAAGCTTGGGCTGGGTGCTAGGCCTCCTAGGAATCGCCTCCACATTCGGTATAGCACTCGGGGCGTGGCTCATAGTCCTATGGACTTGGCTTGGCCTGGCCGACTCATGGACAATCGACCCCTCTAACATCTGGGACCTCGCCGAGCCATGGGCACTGCCCATAATGATGCTGCTATGCCTCTACGGAATGTGGAGATACTGGAAGACCTAGCAACCCTTTTTTCCTGCTACAATTCTAGATCTAAATCTAGATCGAGCTGCAACTCTAAATGTAAAACGAACACCGATAGCAGCAGTCCCCGCCCGGCAAACCACAAAATATATAAGCGTGTTTTGCTCCCAAAACGGGACTATGAAAATCCGTCTTGCCTATGATCCCCAAGGCAGGAGAATCCACCTCAAAGAAGAGGTGAAGGACCTCCTCGGACATGAACGTAAAGAAGTTGTGGCTCTTGCCAACGCAACCACACTAACCATCTTCGACCCAGAGACACCTATTGACAAAGTGATAAAGAGCCTGGAGATAGTTCTCCAGGACCTCCGGCTAAGAGCCGAACTCGAGCAGTGCTAAGGAGGGAGTTCATGCCGACTCCCTGTGAGCTCTGTGGCAGACCCTCAACAAGATACAGCTGGGTCCCCAAGTACGAGAAACGCCTCAGCCTCTGCGAACCCCACTATGCCCTTCTCAAGTCTAGGGAACTAGCCAACGTAACAGGGATCACCTGCGAGAACTGTGGACTACCCGACGCAAAGATTAAGCATCACACCTCCTACTTTCCAGAGAAAACAGTCATAGTCTGTGATCACTGTCATAAGGAGATACACAAAGATCCAACTCACCCACTTTATCCTCGAGATCTCCCCCGATGCCCAGCCTGTGGAAGAATCTTGGAACGACGGAAAAAAGGCTGGGTTTGCAAGAACCACCTCTGCATAAACTACTGGAAGCTTGGCAGAGGCCCAATAATCATTCAAGATAACCAGGTGGACTAGGTGGTGTCAAACTGGCTTATCCAGTTGAAGAAGCGAAGTGAACTACCCGAAGATAATCCAGAACACCTACACCCAGCCCTAGCTCGGCTGATCGCCATCTTAGGAGCCACAGAACGAGAGCTCGACCAAGCCATGGCGCTATTCGGACAGCGAGAAGACGCATTATCCCTACGCCAAGCGGCACACTGCGCAAAGCCCAAGCTGCTCCCCACGTGGACACCGATCAACGAAGCAGAGGAATACACCATAGGACGCCGCTTGATGCAACTGGAAGCCGACCCTCTCGCCGAGTGGCCTCATTTCAAAGACGAGCCCTACGCCTCCCCCGCATATGCCTATCTGAGTTACCTCCGGAGAGCAGGCATCTCGGCAAAAGCGAGGGAACAGGCAAAAAAAGTGTTGAGGTGGCGTTAAGTGGCGAAGGCGAAGGGCGACGAGGAGAAGATCATCCCGATCCACGCTGTCAGGATGCGACTCGTCGACGGGAGCCTCGTCGAAACCATCGCCAACGCCGGGACCCCCAAGTTCCTCGCCTACAACCCAAAAACCGGGAAGACAAAGACATACGCATCCATCCGGCCTGAACACGTCAGCCAAATCGAGGTAGACATACCGATAACAGACAACCCCGTCATAATCGTGCCACCGGATCCAGAGGCCGTCAAGGAGGGGGCCGTCCTCCTCCCAGACGGCATAGAGGACTACGGATCAACCGAACAGCTCATAGAGGAGATCAGGCAGCACATACACCGCTACGTAGACATGCCAAAAGAAAACGAGACCTTCGCCGCCTGGTACGTACTCCTAAGCTGGATACACGACCGGCTCAACACCCTCTGCTACTACCGATTCCTCGGCGACACCGGCACAGGAAAATCTAGGGGACTCGACGTCGTCGGCAGGCTATGCTACAACGCGTGCATGGCCAGCGGCGCCATAACACCCGCCCCGATATACCGAATGATACGGGCCTGGCGCGGAACCATAGTCCTAGATGAGGCGGATCGCCGCAAAAGCGACGAGACCGACGAGGTAATAACCATCCTGAACTGTGGATTCGAAAAAGGACGCCCCGTCATCCGATGCAGCAAGGATAACCCGGACAGACTCCAGATCCTCCCCACCTACGGACCCAAAGTCATCGCCACGAGACAGACCTTCGACGACAAGGCCCTCGAATCCAAATGCCTCACCACCAAGATGACCGAGACAGACCGCGAGGACATCCCAGCCGTCCTACCACAATCCTTCTACGAGGACGAGGCAAGACTGAGACGCAAACTCCTCAAGTGGCGCCTCGACAACCTAGACAAGATCAACCCGGAGCAGGTCCAGACAGTCGACCTCTCGGGAATAGAGCCAAGAATAAGGCAAGCAGCCGGAAGCTTCGCCGTCCTCTTCGCCCAGGACGAGGCCTTGAAACAGCGGTTCAAAGAGTTCCTCCAGAAGTACAACCAGGAAATAGTGCTAGAGCGATCCGAGACCTACGAGGGGGCGGTCGTCCGAGCCATAGTCAGCCTTATCGAGCAGGGCCACATGGAGTTCACGCCACAGCAGATCGCAAGCGAGATGGCCGACAACGGTTTCATGGTCAGGGGCAAGCCGCCCACTGGGAGGAGTGTGGGAAGAAGGCTGAAGGCTCTGGGCCTGGAGACCAGGGTGGTGTGGAAGGAGGGCAAGGCCCAACGCGTCATCAGCGTGGAGGAATACCAAGTCCTACTCAAACGCCTTATCAGGCGCTACGTCCCGCTGGATCTTATCTCGGAATCCTTACAAAATAAACTTACGTCATTACGTCTCTTACATTACATTAGGTACTCTGGTACTCCAGATTTACTTAAAAAAGAAGAGCTTGAACGAGAGTCTGGGGAAGAAAAGGGGTATACCCCTATAGACCGTAAGGAACGTAAGGACGTAAGTGGGTCTGAGGGAGCGAAGGAAGAAGCGGAGATCGAGGTATTCACGCAGATACCTGGTGTGTCGATGAGGGACCTGGCGGAGATGTGCTTACTCTTCCAGGTTCCCCGGCCGCCGCGCGAGGTGTACGAGAAGCTGTCGAACAGGTTTAATGCTCACCAACTCACGGCCATGTTCGAGTGGCTCAAAGAGGCCAATTATGTTTACCAACCTAGGGTTGGGATCTACATGTGGGATAAGGGGAGGGGTCTCCCTGGGGGGCTAGATGAGGATGAAGTCTCAAATGGAGGCGATAAGTGATGCCTGTCTGGCTTCCCGATCGTCGCCGGATGTCCCGTCGGGAGGATTGGAGGGAGGTAGGAGACGGCGTATGGGAGATTGTTTATCGTGATGAGAAGGGGCGTTTACATAGGCATAGGGAGTATGGAAGCAAGTCCTGCGTTATCTGCGGCTCACCGTTTGAGTATAAGTATTGGCGGCATGGAGAGTGCTTCTGGTGTACGCATCACCAAGCACGGAGGAGGGGGTTGATAAAGAGGCGTCGCGGATAGGGGTGTGGTGGGCTCATCTGGTTGTTTCTCGCGGTCGACTTCCGGGTCTCTGCCCGCCGCACTCCCCGTAGTGTTTGAGGGTCGAAGATGGATTTTGACTTTGGCCGGCTGGCCGAGGAGTATGTGAAGCGCGAGCCGAGGGAGAGGAAGCCTCACTCCTACTATGCTTCGGAGATCCCTTGGTGCCTCCGCAAGGTTTACTACTCTCACACGGCCCGTAGAGAGTTCCCTATTGACAAGCTCTTGCTCTTTAAGGCTGGGGACCAGGCGCACTGGTTTGTTAGGTCTGTTCTGAAGTGGGCCGGCCTCCTGGTCGATGCAGAGCGATCCATCTCGATCGTGGATCCGGAGACCGACGTAGAGATCAGGGGGAGGCTTGACGACGTCTTGGTCATGGAGACGGGGGAGGGGCAGGCCGTTGTCGAGGTGAAGTCCGTCGCCAGGTATGGCTTGAAGTATATCTCTGGGCCTAAGGACCCACATGTCATGCAAATTACGCCTTATGTTCGTGTCGTGTCGGCGAGGCTCGGATACCTGGTCTATCTTGAGAGGGATTCGTATGCCTCGAAGACGTTTCGTGTTGACTATGATCCCGCCGTGTTGAAGGCGGCTTTGGCCCGGGCTGTTGAGGTTGATAGGTGTATTGAGCGTGGCGAGCCGCCTGTGGCAGAGGCAAGGGCCACGCCGGGCAGGGAGTTCGAGTGCAAGCAGTGTCTCTACAGCGATCTCTGTAGCTTGGAGGAAGAGCCATAGGAACAACTACAAGTATGGGGGGTAAACACAAGGTTTATAAGTAGGTAAAGCATATGTGGATATGGTGTTGGTATTGTCTCGCAGTAAGTCTCGGAGGAGGAGCAAGTCCGAGGAGGTTCCCGCCCCGCCGCTGTGGGTGTGCAAGCGCTGCGGCCACAAGTGGTACGGCCGCAAGCCGGGCATACCTCTGATATGCCCTCGCTGTAAGAGCCCTTACTGGAACCGGGAGTACCAGGTCGCCCCTGAGAAGAGGGGTGGCAGGAAGAAGACGAAGGTACAAGGATAACAGGAGGGAGGCTGAGTGTCGAGCATATCTGACTGGATCCCCGAGGAGAGGGAAGAGGAGACGGAAGAGGAGGAAGAGATAGAGGTTGAGATGCCCGAGGAGGAAGAGGAACTCGACGAGGATCGCAGGGTCTGGGAGGGCATGTCCGATAAGGCTAAGAAGAGGCTTCTAGGCATCGCGGAGAAGCACGGCTTCTCCGAGGAGGACTGGCGCGAAGTCTTGGCGGCGTGGCGATCCGCCAGGTCCAAGTCGAGGAACGCGGCCGAGGCGTTGAAGGTGTTTCCAGACGAGCTTCACAAGCTCCGGGCGGCGAGGAGCCCGGAGAGTCCGGGCGTGGAGGAGGTGGAGCTGGAGGAGCTGCCTCCCCTGCAGTTGAAGGGAGAGCCATCAGCAACTGCTCCGCCGAGCCCCGGGGCGGCCACGTCAACCGCGGCACAGGCGGGGAAGACGGTTGCAACCGCTCGAACCGCTCGAAGCGCTATGGACAGGCTCGCCGAGCTGGCGGGCGACCACCTCGTCGAGATCTACGGCGTGATGGGGACGGGGAAGTCCCGATTGGTCCACGCGATTGCCGTCGAGGCCCAAGAGGCGGGGAAGCGCGTCCTCTACATAGACACGGAGGGCGGATTGGACGAGAAGCACATCCGCCAGCTAAAGAACTACGTCTACATAGGGGACGACCTAGCTGATCTGCGGGCCGCGGTGGAGGAGGCGAAGAGGAGCCGTGAGAGGTACGACGTCCTCGTCGTTGACTCGGTCGGCCACCCTGTCTATGTGAACTACGTGACGATGGGCGGCATGGACGCGAAGCTGAAGTCGTACCAGGAGCTTGCCGCCGTGTTCGCCGATATGGTGAGGTTCTCTAGGGGTGAGAGGGCCCCGCGTGCGAGGCTCATCCACCAGGCGGCTCAGCGACAGGGAGGTGGGCGTCTTGCGATTGCCGTGAATCACACGGTCTCGGAGTTCACGCGAATCGCGAAGGATTTGCCTGAGGAGGCGCCGCTCGACCCGTTCGGCGGCCAGATCCATAGGGTGCCGAAGCTCATACTGCGGTCGGAGCCTGTCGAGTATAGGAAGGACCGTAGTGTCTTCCGCCTTGTGACGTGGAAGGCGAGGGATCTCCCGAAGAACCTCGAGGTAGCACGGTTCACCATAGACGCGCGTGGAGTGAGGATTGACTGGCAGATTTAGGACGTGGATAGGGACGTGGCTCGTCATCCCCCTAGAACACAGAGCTCACACACCTTGTCTTGTTTTGCCGCGTCCCCCGCAAAGCAGGAGGTGAGTTTGTGAAGGCTAGGTTTGGCAGGGAGATCTTCTGTCAGCACTGCGGCAAGGACGATAGGATTGTTACTCGTTGGAGAGGCAAATTCTCCTACTTCTACTGGTGCGAGCGTTGCCGGGACGTGGTGAAGGAGACGGATTGGCGTAGTGCGGAGGTGGTTCAGATGGTTGAGGATGATAATGCACTTCGCTCGGAGATGATCGACGCCCAGTGGGATATGCTGGGTGTTGGTTGGAGTGACAAGGAGGAGGTTATAGATGAGTAGGTTGGAAGACCTAGTTGTCTCTTCGGATTGGAAGGCCGGCTACGAGAAGGGTCTTGCCGATGGCAAGACTCACGTGAAGGAGCTCCTCGAAGTCGTCGAGCGGCACGAGGAACGGATCAAGAAGCTCGAGGAGCTTCTGGAAGATAGGCTGATCGAGATGCACGCAGAGGCAGTGGTGGCGCAGCTTGAGCGGCTCCTGAAGTGGATCGAGAAGCAGAGAAAGGAGTTCGAGCCGACGCGGGACTCGCTGTGGGAATCCAACCCGTCGCAGGCTAGGTGGTGGGATGCCAGGTGCCTGCAGCTGTCTGAGGTTCGGAACTATGTCCGGAGGATGATACGGACGCTAAAGAGAAACAAGAAGGAGGTGAGGAGTGATGGATCTTGAGGGATTCGCCAGGGCGATAGCCGAGCTCAATAAGGATTTGAAGAAGCAGGGGATTGAGCCGGTCAAGCTGAGCGTCAGCATAGAGGAGACTTCGTCTATCGTTCCGAGTGGTGGTGCCAAGATCACTTTGCTCTCGGGCTACATCGACCGGGACGGCAACTTCGTCGAGACGTACCGGATAGGGCAGAAAAGGAAGCAAAGAGGAGGAGGTGAGTAGATGCCCATAGATAGCTTCGGAGACTTGGCGACCTACATCCTGATCCTATTCGCGCTGGGGCTCGTCATCATCGCCTACTTCTTCTGGATGTGGGAGTCGGCTGTAGAGGCGAAGATCGACAAGCTGGAGAGGCAGCTAAGGTGGCTGGTGGAGAAGCGTGAATAACCCGTACAATACAGCTAGGGCACAGAAAATAATGGATCGAATCTTCCAGAAAGCAGGAATAGGTCGTATAGAGGTCAAGGCTGCCAATGTCATAAACTTGCCAGCGATGGAGGAAAGCCTTGTGGATGCGAGGCTGAAAGAGGCAACGCTTACGCTTGACGAGATCAAGCGGATCGAGAAAGAAGCGGAGCGGGAACACTTGGTCTTGTTTTCAGTAAGGGGGATTGGATCCGATCTCCGGCTTAGCTTCTATTGGAAGTGGTAAGTGATGTTCCACGCTACACCCTTCGAGGTTCTGCTCTGCGCCGGGGTCGGCGGCTTCATAGGCTTCGTCCTGGGCCTGCGCCTCGGCGCGGTGCTGGGCTACGAACATGGAAGACGTGGAAGAGGTGATTAGATGTCTGAATTGGTTAGGCGTGGATACGCCCAAGCGGAGTTTCCTGATGGAGAATGGTATCGCGGATATACTGATCTTGTAAGGGAAGACGATGGAAGCCTGGTTGTCTATATGCATGAGGCAGAGACAAGCTTTTCGAAAAACAAGCGGGAGTTGGTGATCCCGTTGAGAGCCTTGAAGTATCTCTGGTGGAGGAAAGAGGAGTGAATCAGCGTG
>JAFCZZ010000455.1 GCA_019314085.1 Deltaproteobacteria bacterium
ATAGGGTTGGCGGTGAGGAGATGATATTTATAAGGCTCAGAGAGAAAAGAAAGTCGATGAGCGAGAGTGGTGTAGCCACTATTGTCATCGTGATAGCGGTCGTGGCAGGTGTCACCGCAACGCCCGTTGTCGCCGATAGCGTCGATGTCCCTCCGGACCACCCTCTCTACGGGCTTGAGCGGGCGGGCGAGGCGATAAAGTACGCCTTCTCGCTGGACAAGGATGCGTTCAATGCGGACAGGGCGTGCGAGCGTGCTCAGGAAGCTCTTCAAATGGCTGAGAAGGGGAAGCACGAGCTTGCCAAGGATTTGGCTCTCGAAGCGATTGACAAGGCGAAAGATCTTCCACCGAGGATGCTATCCAGAGCGGCTGAGGTCTCGGTCGCCGTGACCGTCGTAGTCACGGTTCAAGAAAATGAGCTTACGGCTCTGATAACTCCGGAGGAGCGGAGCCGTATTGAAAATGTTATCGCCGAGGTGGTCGCCGAGGCATTCAAGCTCTGCGAGGAGATGAGGGAGAACATCCGTGCCCACGAGAACGAGCTTCCCGAGCCCGTGAGGGAGAACGCCCTGTTCGGGCTACGCACCGCCCTTGAGAGGCTCGAAGAGATATGCGAGGAGCATCCGACAATCGGTCTGGAGCAGGCTCTGATCTCGGTGGAGGAGTCTCTGGATAGGGTCGAGGAGCACTGGGAGGAGTTCTGGGACACCCACGAGGAGCAGTGGGAGGAGTGGAAGGAGTCGAAGCATCCCGGACCAATGCCGGAAGAATAGCTGGGAAATTTCCCCCGAAATGTTTTTAAGACGAAAGAAAAAGTAGAAATCGATGAAAAAGCTCATCTCCGGGCTCGTTTCAGTTGTCGTCCTGTCGATTCTGCTGGCGGTTTCTTCAGGCTCACCCCCTGCATCTCCTCCAAGCTCGGATGTCATACCCCCCGAGGAGTGGCACTCTCCCCCCTCCTCGGTGATAATGCAGGGGTCGATGATTGAGTCCGCCGATTTCATCGTCTTCACCGACGGGGAGAACTACTACGTGAAGTCCGGGGACAACGGCGAGGTCGTCGGATACACGTCCGCCGTTTCTGCGATACAGTATGCTCTGGACTCCGTTCCGGAGAACGGCGGGGTCGTCTACTTGGCTTCCGGCACGTATGTGCTGGACAACTACAACCCAGAGGAACTCGACTTCGGAGAGACTAACGCGTATTCTCTAAAGATTGGAAAACCCAATACCACTCTTGTTGGGCCGAGATCTGCAACTCTGAGAATAGCTTCGGGGATAAATCCGGATGGAATCGAGTGTTATATCGCACTCTTAGTTGCCGCCCCGAGATGCACACTTACTGGGTTCACTTTCGATGGTAACTGGTCTGGGCAGACGTGGGACAACACTATCGTTGTAATTCATATAGCTGGGAGGAATTACAACGCGGATGGATTCACAGCGGATTCGCTGATTATCGAGAATGTTGGACTTGCGGGAACGGGAGAAAGATATGCCATTTATCTTTTTACTGTAGATGACGTTAGGATCACAAACGTAAGAATCGAGAATGTGCAAGGCACAGGTATAGTTATAGATACTGCAACAAATGTTACCATAGCGAACAACGTCATCAGCTATTGTGGAGAGAAAGGAATAGATTTTACGGATTCAAAAAACATTGTCACAATGAACAACGTCATATCGTCATGTTCACAAAAGAGCGATGCAACATATTCGGCAATAGCTGTTAGTGGCGGTGAGAACAATCTGATCATCGGGAATAGGATCAGAATCGGTGGAGAGAATCGGACCAAGTATGGCATTGAAATATCAGCCACTGTTTCAGAAGCGATACTCTTCGGAAACGACCTGACAAACTCCGGTGCCACGGGCGACTTCTACGACGCATCTGGTAAAGCCAGATACTTGCTGGATATTCAGTCGGGCAGGGCTACTAGTGTGATACACCTCTCCCTCTCTGGAGTGCAGGAGAACACGGTGAGCTTCCCGGTTGCGTTCCCGGCGGTTCCCGACGTGGTGATCACTCTGGAGTACGGCGGTGAGAACAACGACTCCCTGCCGATAAACGTCTGGATTAAAGACATAACGACCACCGGGTTCACGTTTGGCTACTTGGTCGCCAACCCGTCGGCGACGGACTACACCGAGAACATAAGGTGGATAGCGACGGTGGCATAATGAGCTTAAAAAAAAATTTTCTGCTCCTTATTTTACTTTCACTAGCCCTCGCTCAGCCGTGCTCGGCTTCGCAGATTAGTCCGCCGAACTACTTCTTCCTCTCGACCCCATCTGTGAAGGTGACGCTGGGGGGCACGATGACGTTTGACAAGGCGGTCGTCGGTGGCTCCACAATCGAGTTCACGAATGCTTTGCTCGGCTCGGGGACCAAGCTCTCTGCGACCCTCGGGGTCGAGAGGGGAGATGAGTCCCTCAGCGACTACGAGGCAACTGACCCGACGGCTGACAACCCGGCGATGTGGACGGACGGTGCGAACATCTACATAAAGGTGTACCACTCCTCCCCGGTCATAATAGAGGTGTACTATACTGGTGCTCCCGAGGAGGAGGTAACCCCGGTGGGTCCGTTCATAATTCCTCCTCCGGGGAAGCCGAGGGTGATGTACTTGGACATGGATATCGGGAGCTATGCGGACGACAGGTGGGTGTCGAAGACGGAGTTCGCCGTGGGAGAACTCATCACGGTGAGGATCTCCGCCGTCGATGCCGAGACCAACGCCACAGTTTACCTTTCGAAGGTCTCGATGGGGTACGTGGATCCC